>DATCAO010000271.1:0-5440 GCA_036512575.1 Puia sp. | reverse complement strand
GAGCACGATGGCGCTTAAAGAAAAGTTCATTTCATGTGGCTTTACAGAATCGCTGATGGCTAAATGTACCGGTTGATGATGTTCTCCATATACTCCTGCCTGCCGCTGATGATTTTGGGTTCACCGTTTTTGATGGCATAGTCCCTTAAATCCTCCATCGATAATTTGCCTTCTTCAAATGCTTTTCCCTGTTCGCTGTCAAAACTTGCGTAACGGGCTTTTTTAATTTTAGTAAAATCGGATTTCTGCAAAACATTATCAGCTGTAATCAGCGCCCTCGCAAAAACATCGATTCCGCCGATATGTGCATAGAACAGGTCTTCCGGATCGGTACTGTTTCTCCTGATCTTTGCATCAAAATTGATTCCCCCGCCTTTAAATCCGCCGGCCTGCAATAATACCATCATACATTCGGTGAGGTCATTAATATCATTGGGGAACTGGTCAGTATCCCATCCGTTCTGATCATCGCCGCGGTTGGCATCGATAGATCCGAGCATGCCGGTGTCCACCGCCACCTGCATTTCATGATGCATGGTATGGCCCGCCAGTGTGGCATGGTTCACTTCTATATTTAATTTAAAATCTTTTAGTAAATCAAATTGGCGTAAAAAACCGATCACCGTCTCTGCATCGTAATCATATTGATGTTTGGTGGGCTCGCAGGGTTTGGGTTCGATGAAAAACTGTCCTTTGAATCCGTTTTTTCTGGCATATTCCTTTGCCGTGTGCAGGAATTGGGCAAGATGTTCTTTTTCCCTTTTCATATTGGTGTTCAGCAGGCTCATGTATCCTTCGCGGCCACCCCAGAATACATAATTCTCGCCACCCAGTGCTATAGTTGCATCCAGCGCAGCCTTCACCTGTGCGGCTCCATGGGCCAGTACCTGAAAATCGGGGTTGGTGCTGGCACCGTTCATATATCTTTTATGGGAAAATAAATTGGCGGTTCCCCATAAGAGTTTTACACCGGTCTCTTTTTGTTTTTCAGAAAGATAATCCGTCAACGCCTGCAACCTCCCTTCGTTCTCAACCACATCATTGGTATAGTCAACCACATCCACATCGTGAAAACAATAATAAGGTAACCCCAGCTTGGAAATGAACTCGAACGCCGCATCCGCTTTGTCTTTTGCTCTTTCCACCGCATCGGCTTTTTTATTCCAGGGAAAAAGATGAGTGGGTTCCCCAAACGGATCGGCACCAGTTCCGCAGAAGCTGTGCCAGTATGCACATGCGAAGCGGAGCCAGTGTTTCAGGGGTTTCCCGGCGACTAATTTATTTTCATCATACCAGCGATATGCCAGTGGATTATCTGATTCGGGGCCTTCAAATTCAATTTGATCTACACCGGGAAAAAACTGTTTTTGTTTGATTGTGTATGACATGAATCGTAGAATGTTTGGTGAAAGAATGTCAATTCGGTCCCGTGAAGATATTAGCTTCTTCAAATTTATGCTAGAGATATTTTATGAAATGATCTACAACGTTGTCGTAGAAAAATAGTTGGGTCTGCTAGGAAACGACGGGTAATTACTTATATATTTATTGATTCGAAGTGATTAATTAATCATTGAACCGATAAATGGTGTAAGCAATACTCATGCATAAGCAATATTAAAGCATGTGAGTCCGGGGGTAATTTCCATTACCCCTTTTTTATATCCATTCTTTAAATTGGGTGATGCGTCACTCACCGGGTGGAGAGTCCGCGTTTAGACATCAAACGGGATCACATTATTTATTTTGGATAGAAGATGAGCATGTATTCATTGTTTGCAGTTTCATGACAAACGCTGCACCGTCAAAATAAACTTGATTCAAATCAACAGAATCAGATTGTCCATTATACATATTGTTTTTTACAGGCGCTTATCGACAACGTTGTAGTAAATAAAAAAAACCATAAATGAAATTCTGACACTTATTTAACTCTATATTTATATCAACCATTGCCTAACATTTTTTTTTAACAAACGACTGCTATGCCAAAAATGAAAATCTATCGACATGCAAGCCATGTTTTCTTTGCATTCATGCTTGTTCTATTCTCTTCCACAGCAAACGCCCAGACAAAAATTAATGGAACCGTAACCGACGCTGAATCAAAGCCGCTGAAAGGTGCTTCTGTTTTGGTCAAAGGTTCGAAATCAGGAACAGTTACCGGTGATAACGGAGAATTTTCCGTTACAGCCGGCAAAGGTGCTGTCCTGGCTATTTCGATGGTCGGTTATGAATCTTCATCCGTTGCCGTGGGAGATCAGACCAATCTGTTGGTTATGCTAAAGAGCGATGTTTCGCATCTGAGCGAAATAGTAGTAACCGGTTATGGTACCCAGAAGCGGGCTTTAGTTACTGGCGCTATTTCCAGCGTAAACAGTAAAATAATAAATGCGGAACCCGTGCTTTTAGTTTCAGAAGCCTTACAGGGCCGGGTAGCGGGTGTTTCCGTAGTTAACAACGGAAGTCCGGGTACGGCACCGATTGTGCGCATCCGCGGTATCAGCTCTATCAGTTACGCCTCCGATCCTTTATATGTGGTGGATGGATTTCCCTCGGTAAACATCACCACACTGGATGTGCGGGATATCGAAACGGTAGACGTATTGAAAGATGCTTCTGCAGCAGCGATCTATGGTTCAAGGGCCACAAACGGCGTCATCATGATCACTACAAAAAAGGGTAGCCGGAGCGGCAAACCCAAGGTGACATTGGATTCCTATTTCGGAACATCAGTAATTACACAGCGATTGAGCCTGATGAACACTCAGCAATTCGAACAATATGCTCTTGCCTACCGGGGCAGCCAGGTAGGACGCTTGTTACCACCCTGGGTAGATAAGCCCATTTATCAGGGAGCAACGAAAACCTATGGCGAAACCAATACAAACTGGCAGGACGCTTATTTTAAGAATGGCCCCATGACCCAGCAGAACATTTCACTGAGCGGCGGAAATGATGTATCGCGGTATTATACTTCTTTTGGTTATATGGATCAGAAAGGCACTGCGCCTTCAGTAGGATATCAGCGGTACAATTTCAGGGTCAACTCCGATTACAATATCAGTAAGGTATTCACCTTTGGTGAAAATTTATATTTTGCCTATGGCAATCAGGCCTATGACAATAATGAAACAGGCGCCAGAACAAATCTGGTGAACGTGATCAGGATGATGCCCCATATGCCTGTGTATGATCCGACCACACAGGGAGGATTCAGAGGAGTCGATGCCACACTGGATGGTGGTGACCCGACGAACCCCGTGGAAAATGCCGTGTTAAACAATCCGGGCTCAAGAAAAGTGGGGACTTTGTTTACGACAGCTTATATCGATGTGAATTTCAGTTCCGCGCTGAAATTCCGTTCCACATTCGGAGTCAACTATGCAAATGGCCTCGACTACCGCTTTGCACCGATTTTCAACGACAGCGGAGCCATTGCCGGATCCAGTGCCACGCAGGCAACGATTACGAATAATCGCAGTATTTATACCACCACCTTATTTACCGAACAGCTCACATACGATAAGACTTTTGGAAAGAATCATGTGAATGCCACTGCGGTTTACGAATACCAGGCCGGGAACCAGCAAAATGAAAATATGAGTGGTAATCAGCCTTCCAATGATCTGAAAACACTGAATAACGCCACCAATCCATCCGTGCAGACTTTAACCTATTCATCTGCGTTGATATCGTGGGTGGGTCGTGTGAACTACGATTATATGGGTAAATACCTGCTGAGCGCGGCCTATCGTTATGATGGTCTTTCAGTATGGGCACCAGGTCACAAATGGGCTGGCTTTCCTTCTATTTCAGGAGGCTGGCGTGTGGACCAGGAAGAATTTATGCAGGGTGCCAGCGTCATTTCAGAATTGAAATTAAGAGGCGGTTGGGGCGAGACCGGGTTGGACGGACTTGTTTTGGGTTATACCCCATGGGAAGTAAGTGTAGCCTCGAACAGTGCACAGTATCCGTTTAATAATAATCTGACCGGTGGTCCTGCTTCTTCCATTCAGGGACTGGGAAATACAGCACTGAACTGGGAAAAGACAGACATGTATAATATCGGTCTGGATATGGGATTTTTGAGGAATAAAATTACGTTTACGGCTGACTATTATCAGCGCAAGACGAATAACCTGATTCTGGGCGTGCCGCTTCCTCCTTCTTTCGGATATTTGAACAGCATCGTAAATCAAAACGTTGCGAGCATGACCAACAATGGATTTGAGATGCAGGTCGGCTATAACGAGAACAGCGGGGCTTTCAAATGGAATGCCACTTTCCTTATGGCTATGAACACCAATAATGTAAATAGCCTTGCACCGGGTGTTACGAATATTGAAGCAGGGTACAATGCGGATTTTGGAAACTACAACATTACCAATACCGCTGCAGGCCACCCGATCCAGTCGTTTTATGGCTGGGAAGTGGAAGGTATTTTTCAAACTGCCGCCGACGTGGCCAAACATGCTAAACAAAATGCAGCCACTGCTCCTGGAGACCTCATGTTCAAAGACGTAAACGGAGATGGAGTGATTGATCTGAACGACCGTGTGTTCCTGGGAAGTTTTATTCCTAAGGCATCCTATTCTTTAAATCTCGGTGCAAACTATAAGAATTTTGACCTTTCCGTTTTCTTCTACAGCGTGCAGGGAAATAAAATCTACAATGCTTCTCGCGTCATCACAGAAGGAATGATTCGTTTCTTTAACGCCGGCACACAGGTGTTGAATGCCTGGACACCGACGAATACCAATACGAATATTCCCAGGGCGATCAGTGGCGATCCCAATGAAAATGCGCGAATGTCTACCCGTTTTCTTGAAGACGGATCTTATTTCCGGATGAAGAATATTATCCTGGCATATAATATCCCGGCTGCCACATTGCAAAATGTTACCAAAGGGGTTGTGAGCAGCTTCCGGATTTATGTTTCAGCTCAGAATCTGCTGACGGTAACAAACTACAGCGGATATGATCCTGAAGTAGGAAACAGAACACCAACTTCTTCTTTAACCAATGGTATCGACTATGCAGTATATCCACAGCCAAAAAGTTATAACGTGGGCATACAGGCAAGTTTTTAAAAGTATAAACGGGTATCTTATTAAAAAATATTCATTCTACAATTATGAAACGAAATATTAACAAACTCGCAGCCATTCTGATCCTGGTGATCATCGCCGGGGTAATGGCCTGTAATAAAGATCTGAATGTAACCGATCAGAATAACCCGACTACGGAAAGTTATTTTAAGACTGCATCACAATTGCAGAACGGCGTTAATGCCATATACTCAACATTACGCGCAGCAGAGCTCGTAGGCAGGGAGTGGTTTTTTACCCATGATATGCGGGGCGCAGAATGTGCATCCGGCGGCGCTCAGCTGGAAGCTCCCAGGGCTGAATTATTAACTCAACCCAAACCTAATCCG
>DATCAO010000270.1:0-4638 GCA_036512575.1 Puia sp. | reverse complement strand
TCACGCCAGACTTTCTGAATGGTCACAATGGCATCCGTTTTAAATCCCTTATCACTGTCCCGCATAAAGCGGACCTGGTTGCCGATCACTAGCACGGCAATAATAAAGATGAGCGATAGGGTGAATTGGAAAACGATGAGTGCTTTTCTCAGCACCCATTTCTCCTTATTGGTTTTTGCGCCAACCCCCTTCAGGCTTTGTACGGGCATATATGCAGATAATACAATAGCCGGATAAAAACCAGCAAGTACCGTCGTGATCAGCAAAACGGCCAAAAGGAAAATCAGGGTCCCGACATTCAGGGCGAAATGAACACCATTGGGAATATAATCACTGAAAACAGAAAGCACGGGTCTGACCAATAAAACAGAAATACAAACGGCCATCATTGTGAGCACAAATGTTTCTGTTAAAAATTGGAAGACCAGACTCGTTCTGTTGCTGCCCAGCACTTTTCTGATACCGGTTTCCTTAGCGCGGCGGATGGACTGCGCAGTGGACAGATTGATAAAGTTTATGGCTGCAATCAGCAATATAAAAATTGCGGCACCCATCAAAACATAGATGACCGGGAGATAGGCTTTCCTGAATTGGTTGTCGCCATCATCGCCCCTGTGAAAATCCGGAGTAAAATGAATATCCGTGATCGGCTGAAGCCACATCCGAAATGAGGTTCCCGGTTCCGGTTGTTTTACATTTTTCTTTATATAGTCTGCAAATCGTTCGTTTATCTGCGCTACTGCAACGCCTTTGGACAGTTTAATGAAAGCCTGTGACTGGTGCGGGCTCAGGCTGGTCCAGTCTTCCGTAGGAATCCTGGCCTTCAGGAAACTATGCGTAGCCGTGCTGATCGAGATAAAATCCGTATATGCGAAATCTGAATGCCTCTCCCAATCAGCAATAATGCCGGATACCGTTACTTTCAGTGAGTCGTCGTAGATGACCGCCCTGCCGATCATTTTTTCAGGAGAAAGATTCCCGAAATATTGCCTCGCCCTGTTTTCCGTAAGCACGACCTGGTAAGGTCCGTTCAGGCTCGCAGCATTCCCCGCAAGCCAGCGGTAAGTGAATATGTCAAAATAAGAAGGCCCTGTGATGATACTCGCGATGCCGCCACCGTCTAAATCACCATTGAATTTTTTATCGGGCTTGCCGGCAACCGGTATGGTCGTTTTTCCTCCATATTGAAAGTACCCACATTGGGCCTCAAATCCGGGAATCTGGGTTTGAAAGCCGGCTACATCCGGAAATGGCGAATTCAGAAACATCTTCTCCCCGTTGCTCCGCTTTAGTTCACCCACGATACGGTAGATGCGGTTGCCATCCGGATGAAAACGGTCGAAGCTGAGGTCGTAACTGTTGATGAGGTAGATGACAAGGCAGGCACAAATTCCGAAAGCGAGCCCGGTTACATTAATCAGCGTATAGATTTTATGGCGGGAAATATTGCGCCAGGCGATCTGGAAAAAGTTTTTCAGCATGGTAGGTGATTCTGATTCAATTGAGGCCAATAATATGCCAGTCCGATAAATCATTATCAATCAATACAGAATTTGTGGGGGCATTTTTAAACCGTCCGGATACAATACACTCTTTGTGCGGTTTTGATTGGCAATTCCATAAAATACCCGAAACGATTATCGCCGGTAGTTTGACTTTCAATAGCCGTAATTTTGAGTGACGCATAAAATCAGGAATCATGAAAATTCCATCATTTTTAATCGGGCTTATCGTTGGTGGCTCGATCGTTTTTATTTGGATGAATCGACTTAATGCCAAAAATGCATCACAAAAGGAAAGTACATTAAGTAACCCTTCGAATTGGAAATGGGCAGACAGCCTGGATGCAGTGAAGGCGGCACCAAACAGTCATCAGGTATTATTCGAAAATGATAAAATCAGAATACTTGAAGTCACTTTGGAACCTTATGGATTCGAGCCGATGCACACACACCAGTACCCCAGTGTGATGTTTGGCGCTGGTAATGATACTTCTCAGTTTGATGTCGTTTATTATCCATATGGTTACGACTCTGTTCGCCAAGTTTATTTCGCCAGAGACAGCATCAAACAACATCAGGGTGGACCATCCAATGAGCCGAATACGGGAAGTTTCATGAATCCTGAAGGGCCGCACCGCGTAAAGAACCTGAGCAAAACGCGTATTGATGTTTTCAGGGTCGAGCTAAAAAATGACATAAAAAAATAGCGCCATCTTGTGTGACGCTATTTGCGCTTGAACAATTTGGATGAATTCCAGGCGGCCATGATTAATCCGACAACAATCAGAACCAGGCATCCGGTAGAATACCAGACACTTTCCAGATGGGTCAAAAATCCAACGTAACCAATCCAATATATTCCCGATCCGGTGAGGATCCATAAAATTCTGATGACGATTTTGTTAACCTTTTCATTGTTGCGATTCATTCGGTCTGAGTTGCTTTAGGGCCTTGCCCGCAAAGCTACTATTTCCTGCTAAATTAAATCGCAGTCCTGGAGGTTCCCGGAGGGTACGGATTAAAAAACTTCGGGTTAGGAAAGGATCACTTTCTTATTGCTGACTACATAAACGGCTAAAATCACCGAAATAAAACTGGTTAGCGTAAGCAACGCAGAAATATCATAATGCGCCTTCATAAAAAGTTTGCAACTGACGATGCTCGCTACAGTAATCAATACCAGCATGGACAGGGTAAATAACGTTTTCATTTTTTTAGGTTTTAGTTCTTATAAATAGCCTTTTCAAATTCATGAGCGACTACACTATAATAGACCGATTTCAATACCCGGGGTTTAAATCGAATTGGCCTGGAAATGTTATGGGTTTGTTAGAATCGTGCAAATTTGGGGGCAGGTAATAGTCTGGTTTACAGGCTCGAATTTGAGTAGTACTTCAAAATGGCGACCATCCGTTGGTCACCCTCTTTTATTCGCAAGGTCCCTAAGAAAGGGGTTCCGGTCTCGGCGCCTCACCGGCAAGCCTTGATTTATCTGCAGGCAATGGAATAAATTCTTTGTTGTCGTTGGGCGGCAAAATGATTCGTCCCTGTTTCCAATCCTCCTTGGCCTGATCAATACGTTCCCTGCGTGAAGAAACAAAATTCCACCAGATAAAACGTTCACCCAGTGGTTCACCCCCTAAAAGCATGAGCGTCGTATCTTCTTTCGCCAGAATGATTGGGTCTGCCCCTTTGGTGAACACCAGCATTTGTCCTGCATGATAATTATTTCCTGCAAGCTCCACGATACCCTTCACAATATAAAAGCCACGCTCCGTGTGTTCTTTGGGAAGACCGAATCGCGCTCCGGATCTCAGCACCACGTGCAGATAAAACAATGAAGAATTTGTTTTCACATCATTCCGCAATCCATAAGCATCCCCGGCAATGAGTCGCATCCAAACACCCGTATCAGTGAATATAGGCAACTGCTCCGGAACATAATTATTAAATGACGGCGCCGCTTCCTCGTCGTTCTCCGGAAGGGCCACCCAGGTCTGTATCATTTCCAGTTCTCCACCCACCAGTGCCGATGGATCTTCAAATCGCTCTGAGTGGGCAATGCCCCTGCCGGCTGTCATCCAGTTTACCTCCCCGGGACGAATGATCTGTTCCACACCCAGGCTGTCCCGGTGTGTAACCTGGCCGCCGAATAAATAGCTCACTGTGGAAAGTCCGATATGCGGATGGGGCAACACATCGAGCGTAGAAGGTTTTGAGGGAATGTTCTGAATTGGTCCTGCATGATCCATGAAAATAAACGGCCCTACCATCCTGCGCAATCGAAAAGGCAGGATGCGTTTTACTCTCATGGATTCACTGATCGCGGCATCGCGCGCTTCAATTACTATATCGAGCATGGACAAATAAATTATTCATTAACTCTTTAGAACCTGGCCCACAAATAACAATGTTTTGGTATGGGGTACGATGATATGAAATTCGCGCATGCCATATTCGCGATTAAATGGTGCTTTGATCTTAACTCCGCTCAGTTTGTCTTTTATCTCCTGCCACAAATCATCCAGTCCCACTACTTCGAGGTAAAACTCCATCTCCCCGATATCCTTACCCGCATTTAAAATATGAATGTTCAGGTTGTTTTTGGAAAGAATGATATAGTTTGTTTCCTCGCGTACCACAGAGAAATGAAACAATTCTCTAAAGAAACGGGCGGTCTCATTTATATTGTTAGAGGGAATCATTGGGCTCAGGTGAATTGCGGTATACATATTTATTCGAATTGGTACTCGTCCCTAAGTGTCTCGAGTAATTTGTGATTGCTATCTACATAATTTTTTATCTGTATTATCCTGGTTGCCTTAAAAGCCAGCCTGTACAGAGAAGCCAGATTTTCTGCTTCAAGCTTGTCAAATACTTTTGCATTTATGATAATACCTTTACGCTTTGGTGCATGCTGTTCCATTAGAGCAGTTACCAGATTGATATTCCCATTTTTTGTCAAATCTTCATTCCACCTGAAATCATAAAATTTTATAACAAACCGTCTGAGATCCGTGCTGACAATCCCGGACTCCACCCCCATTCGGTTTCTTAGTTTTGCAATACTCACACTTAATTCTCCAATTTCCCTTTGAAGCTTATTACTCTTAAAATACCTCAGACTACCAGAATT
>DATCAO010000269.1:0-3283 GCA_036512575.1 Puia sp. | reverse complement strand
GATTCAAACGACTGAGCAGGTAATCCATGACCCTTTTTCTTTTATATTGAATGATGGTATTGGGAATATACAATTCATCAAAATGCCTGGACTGCCTGTCAAAAGCCGCAGCTACGAGTTGTTCATTATCATACTCAACAGGAGAAATCATACTGCAGGTTTTTCAAGATGACGCAGCTTTTGCTTGTCGAAGAATGCAGCCGGCATATAATAAAATGCAGACATTGCTCTTTTAATTCTGGCATAATTCACACTGAGCGGATGTGCAATGACCTGTTTGACATCTTCAAAAGCAAGATGCTTACGGTAACTCTTATGCACATAACTATGCAACTGTTTATAAAACGCTGGTTTATAGGAGTTGCTGAACATTAAGGCCAGTTCATCAGAATCTTTCCAATTCGTCTTATCAACGAGCTGACTCTTCACTTTTTCATAAAAAACAGTGCCGGGAAGAGGATATGAAACCGAAATTCCAATTTCGTGTGGGAGTAATTCGTTGATCATGGAAATCGTTTTTTCGATATCCTCCTTGGTTTCCGTAAGATATCCGAATTGAATAAAAAAAGAAGGTTTAATGCCACACTTTTTTAATAAGCGCGTAGCCTCATAAATCTGTTGAACGGTAGTCCCCTTGTCCATCGCATCCAGAATTTTCTGTGATCCGCTTTCCGCCCCCATCCAGATATTATCGCAGCCCGCCCTTTGCAAATCCAGGATATTGTTTTCCTGCAACAGCAAATCCACACGTCCCTGCATCTTAAATCTAAATACCAGTCCGGATTTTTCAACAAGACCGGCAAATTCTTTGACCCATCCCGGTTTCAAACCAAAAATATCGTCGCAAAACCAGATATGATCAAAGCCGAATTTCTCTTTGAGAAAAATCAGCTCCCTGACCACGTTTTCCGGTGATCTGGAATTATATCGGTTGCCGTAAATGGGTTTGGCACACCAGTTACATTTAAAGGGGCATCCCCTGGTTGTGCCCATGTTCATGGAGAAATATCCCGCATGTTTCAGCCACATTTCCCGGTAGGGCCCTATGTCTACATAATCCCAGGCGGGAAACGGAAGTGAATCCAGATCCCTGATTACATTACGATGTTTTGTCTTTACTACAGCCTGATCACGCATGAAGGCAAGACCCTTAATACCGAAAAAATCAATATCCTGCACCGTTAGTGCATTTGTTAATTCCGTCAGTGTCAACTCGGCTTCGCCGAGTAGAACAAAATCGGCACCTTCCTTAAGATACATTTCATATCGGTCGGTAGAATCGGAACTGGAAACGATCACCGTGCAGCCGCGCTCTTTCGCAAAGCGGATCATCTTAAATGCCGCTTCCCGCATATTCTGAAGGCACATCTTGGTGAGGTAATTAAACCCATCATCATAGATAACAAAAAAATCCGGTCTTATACTCTCCAGGCTGGATATGATGGCGTCAGGTTCTTTGGCAAACATCGTGTCAAAAAAAGAAACATCATATCCATTTTCCTTCAGAACAGATAAAGCATATAGTGTTCCCAGCGGAGCATATGGTTTGCCTGTGACCCATTGCTTCGGATCAAACCGGAGAAAATAGCTATGCGTAAACAGAATCTTTTTCATATCCTCTTGTTCAAAGGTAATCAGCTTAATAATCCCTCAGGGACTCATCGCCTTCCCAACCGAAATATTTTATAGTTGTACATGCAGGTATCCAGTTTATAGTACCTAACCGTGAGGCTGTCAATAAATCCACGCAGATCTGCGTTTACTGCCTGGGTATATTTTTGGCTTAAAGGCAAAACGACCATGGCTGGTTTGTCAGAAACCAGATCCCGGAAAAGCCTTTTTATGGCATATGAAGTTTGAGTTACATTAAAATAAATACTCGGCGAAACCCGCTCTGAATAAAGCTGAATTTCAGCACCATAACCTGCAACATATACTTTTTCGCCGGGGGCTGTATGAGATCGTATCCACAACCCGATCGTTTTTTTTAAATCAACATGTTCTTCATCATCTGTATCCGCATTTGGATTTATCTGATTATTGCCCGAATTCAATAGCTTTTTTATCGCATAAAGCGGTTCAAATGTTTTCGGAAAGAACGCAATCCAAATTCCCAATAATAAAATCTTAGGAGGCAATTGGTGATGCGCGATCAAATAATTCACCACAAAGGCACTCATCAGAGAAAATGCGGGCAAGAGGTTTTTAAAATGACTCCTGTCAAACATACCCAGCAGGCAAATGCCCAAAAATTCGCACCCAAGCCAGGCTTTCAGGAAATCCAATTTTCTGACCAAAATAAAATAACCAATCACCGCAGGGTAAAACAAAATAATCTCCGAATAAAAAAGTCCATCGGCAAATCGCTGAACTTTCCAGGCCAAAGAATGGGCAGTTGCACTTCCTGATCCAAAATTGTCGACGACTCCGAAAAATACCAAGTCCGTCATTTGTATACCCGCGATACCCGCAAAAACCAATAGTATCCCGGTGCCGCTCAAGGCACCAACCAAAAAAACAAGACCCGATTTTGAATTTCGTTTAAACGTGAACAGCAGCAGGGGAAGTATTCCGAAAACGGCTGTGAGCCGAAAACCCAATCCCAGCCCGGCAAATAATCCGCCAATAAACGCATTTTTATTGCTGTCGCCAGCGATGGAAAAATATATGGCCAGGATGATGGATGTCAGCGCATAGGTTTCCGTATATGAAACATATTTTCCACCGCTTGAATGCCAGATCAGCGAAAGCCCATAGAAACTGATGGCAACGATTCCCGCCTGTTGGTTAATCGTCTTCTCCGCAATTTTATATAAATAGTAAATGCCCAGTGACTGAACTGCAACGCCCAGCAGTCTCGGGAACCAGTAGTTGATTCCAAAAATCCTTTCGGAAATGCCGAATATCAGAAAAATCAGCGGTGATTTGTTATCCACACCACCCTGGTAGGGTACCATACCATTCCTGATCCAATTTCTTCCGATGTATTGCCACATGGATTCATCAAAAGTGATTGTGATCGGGTCGGTAAAAAAAGCCACAACCAGCTGAATCATTGAAATAATTAATATTAGGGTTAGCGGTTTTACACTGATATTTTTCCAATTCGTGGTCACTGCCTGCATATAAATCTTTTAAAGTTTGGTAGCAGGTTTTAAATGAAGATAACAGACACATTTCCGGCAGGTGGGGTTATTTTCCATATCCAGATTTTTACGGAACGCTATCGCTCCGGGGCTGTTGATGATCGCATCGAGGGAGCCTGATTTAATATTTCCGTAGC
>DATCAO010000268.1:0-3359 GCA_036512575.1 Puia sp. | reverse complement strand
ACGGGCATGTGATCCGAAGATTTCATATAAACGGTAATGGGTTCCGTTTTGGAAATTACTGATGTCCGCATCTGAAAAAAGGGAGTAATTCCAAACGGGTTTCGTGGAATCAACAAAATGGGTATGTTCGTAAGCTGTTGTCAAATTGTTCACCTTTACTAATGTACAACCTTATTCGCATCTGTCCGATTTTTTAGTTCGAGTATCCGGATTGAACGCGGTGGTATATTTAATTTTTCAGCTACAGGGTAAGAATCGCCCGTCATCACATCCAAGGCCGTTTCGAAACCCCTCGTTCGTTCAGAATAGTCGGCAAAATTGACCGACAACCCAAGCGTATCGGTATTCAGCAGGCAGAGAATGGTTTGCCTTTCATTGTAACGGGAATAAACATATAAACCCTTTGAGGGTATATAATGCATCAGTCTGCCTTTGGTAAGTGCCGAAGAATTTTTCCTGTATCGGGCCAGTTTTGAGACAAAATCGAAAGCGGCATTTTCTGCCGGTGTTCTCCCTGAGGTCAGGAACTTATTCTGTTGATCTCCCGGAAAACCGCCGGGGAAATCTTCGCGCACCATGGCGTCTGAAGGATTCTTAAAATTTTTCATTAGAATTTCAGTGCCATAATATAAATGAGGAATGCCTCTTTCCGTAAGCAAGAGCCCAATACCCATTTGAAAACTATTCCAGTCCTCTCCCACCACGGAATAAAAACGGTCCCTGTCGTGATTATCCAGGAAAATGCAGTTGTTCATGGGATCCTTGTACAACATATCCTCTGCCAGCGTGGTATACAAACGATTTGGGCCATCATTCCATCCCTGTTTATTTCGAGTAGCTTCAAGCATGGCATCACAAACGGGAAAGTCCAATATTCCGGTCAGATTACTTTTCCAGGACACGTTTAGGTTGTTACGGCAGAAATAAGCACCGGCTGCTACGCTGTTGACGGTAGCTTCGCCGAGTGACGTAATCGCAGGAAATTCTTTTTCCAGCGCATCATTGAGTTTGTTTAAAAATATGGGATCACAATATTTATACGTGTCCACGCGCCAGCCATCCAGCCGAAAAGTCTGGGTCATCCAGATGGCCTGCTGAATGAGAAAGGTTGCCAGTAAAGGATTTCGCAGATTCAGATCAGGCAGGTGCGGTACGAACCAGCCGCCTTCCATAATTTCTTTGTCTTTTGAAGAAGCGTGTATATCGAAAATCGCCTGTTCGCGGTGGCTGGTATTCTGATATTCCGGCCAATGGTTGATCCAGTCCCCCGTCGGCGGATCGCTCATAAACCAGTGCGCGGCGCCGATATGATTATATACGGCGTCCTGAATTACTTTGAGTCCTTTCGCGTGGGCGGCCTGCACCATTTTCAAATAGGCGTCTTTGCCGCCCATGCGTTTGTCGATCTCATAATGATCGGTGAACCAGTAACCGTGGTATCCGCTCATCCATCCGGCGGATTCTTTTTCCAGCGGCATATCGTTTTCGATTACCGGTGTGAGCCAAATGGCGGTGGCGCCGAGTTGTTTAATATAGTCGAGGTGATTGATCACGCCCTGAATATCGCCCCCGTGACGGGCCAGGGGATTGTTTCGATCCACAACCGTATCGCGCATATTCGCATAGTGGTCATTGTTAGGATCCCCGTTGCTGAACCGGTCGGGCATGATCAGGTAAATAAAATCGTCGGAGTGGATGCCGCGGGCCCAGGTGGTTCCTTTCCCGCTAGTCGCATTTTCCAGTGGGAATCCCATTATAAAATAGGTGTCCAGCATCTGAAAATCAAATTTTATCATTCCGGGTTTCGCCTTCTGTCCGATAGTGAAATGCAAGAAAAGATAGTTGGGATTTGCTAATTTTTGAATACTATCAAGTTTGATATCAGGATTTTCCTTTTGTGAAAAAGACAATTTTCCTTTCCCAACATTTTTGCCATGAATCAGCACCTGTAAATGCGGATCTTTCATACCAATCCACCAATTCTTAGGATAAATACTTATTCCATTTGCATTTAAGACTGAATCGGCAAACCGGTTTTGTGAATAGCAGTAGTTAACAAAAAAAACCAGATAAAGTAAATGGATTTTTTTCATGACGCGGCCAGTCTTTGCTGTTTTCGGCTGATCCTGATATCACCCGCATCATAAACAAATAATACGCTGATCGCGGCGCAGAATAAAAAGAAACCGGCCAAAACAATAGCGTAAATGGGCTGTCCCCCATAAATATGTTTCACAATCGAGCCGCCGAATACGCCATTGACTATTTGTGGAAGCGTGATGAAGAAATTAAAAATACCCATATAGATGCCGAGCTTACCCGGCGGTATCGAACCGGAAAGAATTACGTAAGGCATGGCCAGAATGCTGGCCCAGGCAAGTCCTACACCCACCATAGAAAAAGATAACATGGCAGGATCCTTAATAAAAAAAATAGAAATCAAACCGGCGCCGCCCGCCATCAATGAAAATGCGTGTGTTGCCTTGCGTCCGATTTTTCGCGCGATGGCCGGAAGCAGCAATGCGTAAAACATGGCCACCAGATTATACACGCCAAATGCCGAACTCACTTTATTTCCGGCTTCATTATAGGCAACCGTTTTTGCATATTCTCCCGTGAGACCGTACACATGCGTCGCTACGGCATCTGTAGTAAACACCCACATGGAAAATAATGCGAACCAGGAAAAGAACTGAACGAGACCCAGTTGTTTCATGGTTTTGGGCATATGCCGGAAATCGTAAATGATTTCACGGACGCCCGACCTCTTATGTGAGGATTCTGGTTTACCATGATATTTTTCATATTCTGCCGGTGCATATTCTTTGGAAAAAAAGACGGTTATTAAAATGGCAATGATCAAAACCGCCGCACCGATATAATAGGAGTATCTGATATTGTCAGCCACGCCGTTGGTTCCCGCTTGCAAACTGACACCATGTTTGCCCAACCATTCCGGCAGGTAAGATCCGCCCACAGCCCCGAGTCCGATCAGGAAAGTTTGTATACTGAAACCCAGAGTTCTTTGCTTATCGGGCAGGTTGTCAGCAACGAGTGCACGAAAGGGTTCCATGGCGATATTAATGGAAGTATCCATGATCATCACCATGCCCGCACCGATCCATAACGCTGGTATAATAGAGGAGAAAGAGCCGGAATTGGGAAGAATCAGCAGCGCCATGCAGGTTAAGATCGCGCCGGTGAGAAAATATGGTTTTCTCCTGCCGAGTCGGTTCCATGTGCGATCGCTGTAATGACCAATCAGCGGCTGAACAATCATTCCGGTAATAGGAGCCACCAGCCAGAACGCAGGCAGCTGATCCACGTCAGCACCAAATGAACGCAGGATGCGACTGGTG
>DATCAO010000267.1:0-2750 GCA_036512575.1 Puia sp. | reverse complement strand
AAAATTAAAAATATTTTTCAGAGGCTCTGAACAGACTCTGAAATTTCAGTAAAAAGCGATAGCATCTTTGTGTTGTTGGCACGTGAAAATAAACCCTGGCATAAGCAGGAATTAAATTCTATTGAATGAAATACGGGCGATGTCAGTTCCATGACAAAACCATAAACGATGCGCGGCTTAGATTTATTCATCAGTCAGCGCCCGATGGAGCCGAAGTATACCGGTTCCGGAACAAGGCGATTTTGCCGGGACATTGAGGTCGTATGAATTGTAGCTAAGACAGACATATCAGTTTCTTATTTTAAAAATTAAACAAATGAAAAAAACTAATTTTTTATTGTTAGGGATTTCTGTGTGTATGCTGGTCGTTTTTATTTCCTGTAATAAAGAATCAGCAAAAACTGCGGTAACGCCAACTCAGGGAAACCAATCTACCGCAGACATGATTTCGGAAAATGGCGCCAATCCCGATGAGGTGATCATGACTACATCGTCTGCCGGCACAGCGGTATTAACTGAAACCAATTCAGTCGAAAATCAAAGGAGTCCCGGCCATTATTTGTATACCGAAACCAATGAAGCCGGCACAAACCAGATTTACATTTATCAGGTGAACAATGATGGGTCCCTTTCATTTCAGGTTTCTGTTGCTTCAGGTGGTGCAGGATCGGGAGCGGGATTGGGATCCCAGGGTGCGCTGACACTTTCAGAAGATCATGAATGGCTGTTTGTTGTCAATGCCGGAACGAACTCCGTTTCTTCATTCAAAGTGCACAATGACGGTACGCTAACCCTGGCGCACACTGAAAATTCCGGAGGGAAAATACCTGTCAGCCTGAGCATTCATGGAGATCTGCTTTACGTATTAAATTTCGGGACGGATAATATCCATGGATTCCGCGTAGGGTCCGGCGGGTCACTGGCACATATCGAGGGATCAACAAGATCCCTGAGTGGTACCGGTGTGGTTGCTCCGCAGATCGCTTTTACTCCAAACGGGAACTGGCTGATCGTAACGGAAAAAGCGACGAATAAGATCAGTTCTTTTAAGGTAAAGTTTGATGGTTCTGTTGCTTCGGATATCGCTACCAATTCCACCGGGCAAACTCCATTTGGATTTGATTTTGGAAGGGACGATGCGATGATTGTGTCCAATGCAGCAGGAGGAGCAGCAGGAGCCGGTTCTGCAACATCATATCGTATCGGTGCAAATGGTATTCCGCATGCTGTGAATGGTGCTATTCCCAACAATCAGGGCGCACCCTGTTGGGTGGCCACTACAAAATATGGCCGTTTTGCTTTTGTAACCAATACGGGCAGTAACTCCATTTCGTCCTATTATATCGCACCGGGAGGATATTTATTCCTGGTGGATAAAGCAACCGCTTCAACCGACAATAGCCCCACAGATATTGTGGTGGCGAAGAACAATTACAATGTATATGCACTGACGTCAAAATCAGGTACGATTGGGGCATACCATCGTAAGTTTTTCGGCGGACTGGAACGCACTGCTTCAATGTCCGGAATACCCGTATCTACAACCGGACTAGCCATTTACTAATGGATTAAACCGAAAGAACTGAAAATGTAAAAGGCTGCTTTTAAAAAGCAGCCTTTTGCATTATGCAATAAAAAAACAGGAGGTATTCGGAATTATTTAACCGCCAGTAAGTCCACAAATTCTATAACCGGATCTTTGGCAAGCAATTCCGCAGCATTGGCCATGAGCGCCTTTGCTATTTCTCCCTGTAAATGTTTACTTCTTCCGTCCTCTGTTTCAAATGTGTCAAAAATGCCGAAGGTGGTTTCATTAATTTTCAAACCATACCATCTGACCGTCTGCTGCTCTGACTGCGCAAGAGTTAGAGCGCTTTTTAAAAAATCGGACACAGTTTTTTCCTTGCCGGGTTTGGCTTCCACTCTCGCTAATAAGGCAAACTTTTCCATAATATAGGTTTATTGTTTGAATAATAGAGAGATTACATTTGAATGGGCTGAAGGTTCACTGATTATAAAAACAAAGCTCCTTTCTCGAAAATCTGCAAATATTTTCCTCCTTAAAAGAACAGAGCAGGGTTGTCACCGTCTGGCGACTCGTTCCGATCAACTGTGCAACTTCCTCATGGGTCAGGTAATTGGGAATACGTACTTCCCTGCCGATCCGGCGTGCAGAGTCTTTCACTTCTGCGAGAAGCTGATCCAGGAACATTTTTAACCTGGTCCTTACATCATTTCGCAAAATATTTTCCAGGCGGGTTTCAAAACGCCTGATCCGGAATCCGGACATTTTCGTGTATTTCATTGCCAGCTTTGGATTATTCGCCAGCAGATTGTTGAAACGATCCAGTGTAAAATAACAGAGTGTAACACCCGATTTAACCGCCTGGGCAAATTCACCATTCAGGTTTTCCTTTTGCAGACTCACCTGACCGAAGAAATCGCCCGGACGCAAAATGTCTTTTACAATTTTATTACCCTGATTGTCCAGGTATCCCAGGCGTACAAGACCGGTTTTGATGAAATAAATATTCGGATGCTGGTGGGCTTCAAAATAAATATAGTCCCCAAAACGTACTTCTTTATGCATGAGTCCATCAAGCTGAACATACTCCTCATCAGTCATCTCGGAGAACAGCGCGGGTTTATCAATCTTTTCTGTAAATGTGTAGGGCATGGTCTGAGTTTTTAAATGAGCAATAATTCAGAATCCAAAGTTGGTCAATCGGTTAATGGCAATTATCACGGAA
>DATCAO010000266.1:0-4085 GCA_036512575.1 Puia sp. | reverse complement strand
CCTTCTCCAAAATATTTGTCTTTGTCAATTTCAACTTTTTTGTCAATTTTTCCGGTGGACAGATTTACGACACCGAAGAGGGAGCGCGAACTGGGGAAAGACGCTGTATGCCCTGTAGCCTCAAAAAGTAACCCGTTAAACACCAGGAATCCTTCGGTATAGGCCGTCGTATCGTGTGGAAACGTTTTGACGACCCGATAATTGATCAGAGCCGGACTATTGTCGACCGGACTGGTCGCAGCCGCGTTTCCCCTATCCCCGTTATTGGTACAAGCCGCAGAGAAGATCAAATAAATAATAAGACTTTGGATGGTTTTGGGGAAACGGGCATTCGGAGTCATTACCTAAACCCATTTGACGGTGTTGGCGGATTCTGTTTTACCGGCTGTTCTAATAGTGGAGCGATATATAAAACCTGTAGTTTTTCAACAATATCCGTCTGATCCTTCCCTTGTTTCAGCATTTTAAGTGCTTCACCGGTCAACTGGCGGTACAGACTAAAACGTTTTAGTTGTTTTGGGATCTGATTATATAGGGAAGAGGCCAGAACCGAAGCCTTTGTCATCCGGTTGCAGCTTTCACGAAATCCGTCAAATGCCGGATCGTTCTTCACCCGTTCGCCGGTAAGCGAAGATCTGGCGCGGACGATATTCTGACCTCCGGCCATATACCCGGTTAACACATTGCGGGTACCTATAAATTTATGATCTCCCCTGTTGATCGCCATTCTATATCAATTTACTAAAAAATTCCGATTTTTTTAAGGAGCCGTTCCCGGTAAGCCGCCACTTTTTAACCCGGAATCTAAATTGACCAAATGCTGACCTGGAAGTCCAGTACCCATCCGCATGCTATCCAGGAGATAAAGCGCACTTTCTGCCATCCTTCGCCAGCAGGTTGGCCTGTATGGATTAATTTAGCTGTTCATCCCCTGTACGGGAACGGTATTTGAAAAAAAGACCCATATGCATATAGATTCCGAGGTTCATTTCTGGAAATACGAGCGGTCGAACAGTAATCCGCTGATCCGTAACAATAAACTGCTGGCCCAGCACTACCTGCCGGAACAGTTGTCCCAAAGCCTGCACCGTAACGGCATCCAGGGTTGTGTGGCCGTAACTGCTGAAAATCTGGAAGTCGAATCGCGATTTCTTGCCGAACTGGCATATACCCATCCGGAAATCCTGGGTGTGGTGGGATGGACGGATCTTCATGACCCCCGTATAGAAGATAGAATAAAGGAACTTCAGCAGTACACCCCGTTAAAAGGATTTCAATATACTCCAATGGCCGGTCCGGAGCCACCGGCTGCCGTTATGGAATTGCTGGGGTCTCATCAGTATAGCCTGGACCTTTCTCCGGGTGCCTCTACTGATTTCGTGGCACTAAACCAATGGATAAAAGCCTATCCGGAACAGAAATTTATTTTACAAAATTGCGGGAACCCGGATACCAGCCAAGCTCCAACGGCTGTTTGGGAAAAACAAATTCGGTCGCTGGCCGGGAATGCCAACCTGTTCTGTAAAGTATCTGGATTGCTTACCTCTGCCAAAGGAAAATCCTGGAAACCGGCAGATTTTTATCCTTTCCTGGATATTGTTTTTGACGCATTCGGCCCCGAAAGTCTGCTCTATGCCAGCGACTGGCCCTTTCTTTTACTCTCGGGCATTTATGTGCAATGGAAGAGCCTGCTTGAGAAGTACACCGAAAATTTAACTGATGAGGACCGCGAACTTTTTTTTGGTGAAAACGCCGCCCGCATCTACCGACTTTGAAAAATAAATATCATTAACTTAACCGGATGAAGAAGAGATTGCTTTCCATTTTTACTCCTCTGATATGTTCCATAATTTTTCAGTCCGTATTCGCGCAAAACAACAACCGTATTGACCCCTGGGTGATCACTGCAGAATCTCCGGATCCATCCGGCTACTATGGCGTTACCGTTGCGAACGGGATGATTGGCATCGTATCCTCGCCCCAGCCCTTCCAGGTAAAAGATGTGGTGCTGGCCGGTGCTTATGATTTGTATGGCCGCGGCAGGGTCAGCAATTTCCTGAAAAGTTTTAACCTGTTGAATATGCGATTCAGTGTAGACGGCGCGGATATTTCTTCAAAAAATATTTCTTCCCTGAAACAAACGCTGGACATGCAGCGGGCCAGTTTTACCACATCATTCAGCTATCTCGATAAAGCAGAAATCACTTATACTTACTATGCGCTGAGGCAACTTCCCTTTACAGTGCTGATGGATATTTCCGTGGAGGCAAAAAAAGATATTGAAATCACGCCTGCCAGCATCATGGAAGCGCCGGATGCATTGCGCGATGTGCAGAATTATTACAATGAGATCGACCGGCCGCATGCATTGATTTCCCTGCTGACGTCAACAGCAAAAAGCCCTACGGGTAAATTGCTGATGTGTGCGTCGAATACTTTTTTATTTACAGAGCCGCGCGGGCAGGAGCCCCGCCTGATCCACGAAATGTGGGACAATAATATGCACCTGCTGAAATTCTCCCGGAAAATCAAGGCGGGAGAAACCTATCGCTTTTCAATAGCCGGGTCTTCCATCACTTCTGCCCATGATGAAGATCCGCTGAATGAAGCCGAGCGCCTCACCATATTTGCGAAACTTCAGGGAGCAGACCGGCTGATCGCCTTCCATGAAAAAGCATGGACCGAGATCTGGAAATCCGATATCCATATTGAAGGGGACGCGCAATCGCAGCAGGACATTCACGGCATGCTCTATCATTTGTATTCTTTTACCCGTGAAGGGACCAGTTTCAGCCTGTCGCCCATGGGTCTGAGCGGCTTGGGTTATAACGGGCATGTTTTCTGGGATGCTGATCTCTGGATGTTTCCGGCCCTGCTGGTGATGCACCCGGAGATGGCGAAATCCATGATCGAATACCGGTTTGAGAGGTTGGAGACTGCAAAGAAAAATGCTTTCGCTCACGGATACAAGGGCGCCATGTTCCCCTGGGAATCCGCGGGTAGTGGTGTGGAAGAAACACCGGTATGGGCGCTCAGCGGTCCTTTTGAACACCACATCACTGCCTGTGTGGGGCTTGCCGCCTGGAATTATTATTGTGTTACGCAGGACAAGAAATGGCTTCAGGAAAAAGGCTGGCCCATCCTGTCGGCGACAGCGGATTTCTGGGCTTCCCGCGTGGAAAGAAACGGTCCCGGACAATATGATATCAATAATGTAGTCGCAGCCGATGAGTGGGCTGAGAATGTCGATAATAATGCGTTCACCAACGGGGCTGCCAAAGTATTATTGAAGGATGCGACAGAGGCCGCTGTTCTGCTGGGTTTGAAAGCTGATCCTGACTGGATGCTGGTATCAGAAAATATACCTGTACTACAACTCAATGGCGTAACCCGGGAACACGCAAAATATAATGGCGAAGGCATTAAACAGGCCGACGTCAATCTGCTGGCCTATCCGCTGAAACTCATCGCCGACCCCGTCCAGGTTAAAAAAGACCTGGTGTATTACCAGTCACGGGTTCCCAACCAGGGCACACCGGCCATGACCCAGGCCATATTTGCATTATTATATGCACGGCTTGGCGAGGGTGATACGGCTTTTCATTTCTTCAAGGATGCTTATGTCCCGAATCTCAATCCGCCTTTTCGGGTGATTGCGGAAACCAAGGGCGGCACCAATCCGTACTTTGCAACAGGAGCAGGGGGCATTTTGCAATCTGTTCTGATGGGATTTGGGGGATTGGATATTACACCGGAAGGCATTGTACAGCTGCCTTCCAAACTCCCGTCTGCATGGAAAAGTCTTCAATTGACGGGCATCGGACCCGACAAAAAAAACTATAGCGTTAAATAAAAAATAGTAATTTAGCCCCCACTGTGAAGAGAATTGCTGCCATACTGCTATTGGGTTTACTCTTATTTAACTGGGTTGGATACGAGTTCTATACCGCCTTCCTTCAGCATCGCGCCGATAATTCAATGGTCGCCAGCCTCGACGAAAATAACTACTCTGATGCCGACCTGATTTCCATCAAAGTTCCTGGTGTGCATCTTTCATCCTATGTGAATTCTCAGGAATTTCAGCG
>DATCAO010000265.1:0-3455 GCA_036512575.1 Puia sp. | reverse complement strand
TTGGATGTTCGTTTCGACTATACCAAATCATATTTGTACGGAAAAGCCTGGATTACTTTAAAGCCCCATTTTTACCCGACAGACAGCCTCTCGCTCGATGCACAGGGAATGGAAATAAAAGAAGTCGCTTTATTCAAAGGGAGCCTGACCCTTCCGCTGAAGTATAACTATGATGGTTCCACGCTGCGCATTCACCTCGATAAAACGTACCGCAACACAGAAAATTACAGTGTTTACATTAATTATACCGCCAGGCCCAATGAGCTGAAAACCCAGGGCAGTGCAGCAATAACGGATGCCAAAGGTTTATATTTTATCAATCCGCTGGGTGCAGATAAAGACAAGCCCACCCAGATCTGGACCCAGGGTGAAACGGAATCCAACTCAGCCTGGTTTCCCACCATCGACAAACCCGATCAGAAATGCACAGAAGAAATCAGCATGACCGTTCCCGCCAAATACGTTACCCTTTCCAATGGCAAACTGGTTTCCCAGATCAAAAATACTGATGGTACGCGAACCGACAATTGGAAAATGGACCTGCCGCATTCACCCTATCTTTTTTTCATGGGTGTAGGCGACTATGCCATCGTTCACGATACTTACAAAGGCAAGGATGTCAATTATTACGTCGAACCCGCCTACGCGTCCGTGGCCCGTCAGATTTTCGGCCTTACACCTGAAATGATGGGATTTTATTCCCGTATCCTGGGTGTTGAATATCCCTGGGTCAAGTATTCCCAGATGACAGCCCGCGATTATGTAAGCGGTGCGATGGAAAATACCACAGCTACCCTGCATACTGACGCGCTCCAGCAGGACGCGCGCCAGCTGAAAGACGGTAACAAATACGAAGAGTATGTAGCCCATGAATTGTTCCATCAATGGTTCGGCGACCTGGCCACCATGGAAAGCTGGAGCAACCTCACCCTGAATGAATCTTTTGCGAATTTCAGTGAAACCATCTGGGCCGAATATAAACACGGCAAAGATGCCGGCGACGCCACCAATTTCCACGATATCGAGAAATACCTGGGGGATCCGTCAAACCCATCCAAAGACCTCGTGCGGTTTTATTATACTGACCGGGAGGCCATGTTCGATATGGTCACGTATTCCAAAGGTGGGCGCATCCTGAATATGCTGCGGAATTGTGTTGGCGACAGTGCTTTTTACAAAGCGCTCAACCTGTACCTGAATACATACAAATTCAAAAATGCAGAGGCGCAAAACCTGAGAATGGCTTTTGAACAGGTAACCGGCCAGGACCTGAACTGGTACTGGAACCAATGGTATTATGGCAGCGGGCATCCCATTTTCGATATCAGTTACCAATACGACGACACGAAAAAACAGGCGCTGGTCGTGATCAGCCAGGTTCAGAATACCGGAAAGATATTCCGCATTCCCCTGGCCATCGACGTATATGAAAATGGAAATAAAACCCGGCACAAGGTCTGGCTCAATAATGAAAACGACAGTTTTTATTTCCCCTATTCCAAAAGACCGGACCTGATCAACGTGGATGGAGATAAAATCATTCTTTGTCAGAAGACTGACCATAAAACAACTGACAATTTCATCTATCAATACAACAAAGCCGGGCTATACCTCGATCGCCGCGAAGCCATTGAATATTGTGCGGAACATCAGGACGAAGCCACCGCCCAGGCCCTCTTACGTCAGGCATTTAAAGACCGTTATTTCGAATTGCAAAACCTCGCGATGAATTCTGCAGATATGGAAAAACCAGGAATGAAAACCGCCTCGGAGCCCATACTGCTGGATCTTGCCACAAAAGTTACAGACCGAACCGTACAGGGAACAGCCATCGGTTTGTTGGGATCGTATAAGAATCCGAAATACAAAGATTTGTTCCTGAAAAAAACCAGCGATTCATCTTATACAGTCGCTGGTAATGCTTTAACAGCCCTGAGTCTTCTGGATGAAGCCCAGGCCTATCAGCTGGCCAATGAATTTTCAAAATATCCTGCGAAGGGCGACCTGCTGGCAGCGATGTCTACTATTTTCATTAAGGAAGGAGATGATACGAAATTCGATATGATCATCGCAGGATTTGATAAGATGCCGCTGAGTCAGGAGAAATTTGAGGAATTTCCTGAATTTGCCGCTTTACTTTTGAAAATGAATAATACGGAACAGTTTAAAAAAGCTGTAGACGCACTGGTTCGTTTTCGTGAATCCATTCCATCCAATCAGAAAGCTGAAATCAGTACGCTCATCAACAATAATTTTCTGAAACCCATCGGGCAGCGTAAAGAAGCTGCCGGCGAAAAAGAACAAGCGACCTACATACTTTCGAAAGTTAACTAGTCTGACTAAATGTTGGCTGCTGGTTTCAACAATGTGGGAATGTGGAATTGTGGATATGTGGTTATGTGAATATGAAATGTAAAATTGAATTCCTAATTACATTTTTAGTGATCATCCCAATGAATTTCTTAGTGACAGCCCAAATAAATTTTTAGTGATCATCCTAATGACATTTTAATGACAATCATAATGACATTTTTAATAGCATTTTAAATTCAATTTAAAATTCAATTCCCTCATCCCCACATTTCCACAATTCCACATTCGCACATTAAAACAAAACCCCTGAAACCTAAGTTTCAGGGGTTTTGTTTTGTTTACCAGCTTCCTCCTGCACCGCCACCTCCGCCGCTGCCACCGCCGAATCCGCCAAAACCTCCGCCTCCGCCACCTCCGGACCAGCCTCCTCCACCGCCACCTGACCATCCACCCCTGCCGGATCCACCAAGCATGCTGCCCAGCAGGAAAGGTGCTATACCCGATCCACTAAACAACCCGCCTCCGCCACGTCCTCCCCCACGGCGACTGATGAGTACAATAATGATTACGATAAAAATAATAATGCCCAAGATATTCCCACCGCCCCTGCTCCGTTGTTTGTTTTGATTATACCCTTCCGGAGCCTGGTATTCCCCGCGGGACGCTTGTATGATCGCATCCGTCGCCAGGTCAAACCCGCGGTAATAATTACTTTGTTTAAAATTCGGAAGGATCTCGTTCTCGATGATTTCCTTTTCGGTGATGTCAGGTAGCACGCCTTCCATTCCATATCCTGTGGCGATATACACTTTATGATCCTGTATCGCTGCGAGAATAAGCAGACCATTATTCGTTTTCTTGTTGCCTATTTTCCAGTCGCGCAAAATTTTCAGTGCATAATCTTCAATTGCATAATCACCCGTCGTCTGAATGGTAACTACTGCAATCTGGATGGACGTACTGTCGTCATAAGCGACCAGTTTATTTTCGAGATCCTGTCTCTGGTCGGCCGTCATCGCATTGGCAAAATCATTCACGAGCCTCGGCGGATTAGGAGCCGCTGGAATATTTTGCGCTCCCGCGACAAGAGAAGTGAAAACCAGGAGGAACAATAATATTTTCTTCATGAACGTGTTTGGCTT
>DATCAO010000264.1:0-6222 GCA_036512575.1 Puia sp. | reverse complement strand
CGTGACGATCTGCTTTTGGAAAGAGAAATCCTCCAACGAATGAATCTGCTGCGCGTTTACCTGAATGATATGAATACAGAAGAGGCAATGAATGAATTGCTGAAGCGGATGCGCGGAACGAAAAGCAACGAAGAGTTTCTGGCAAGCATGAACAGCTAACTTATTTTAATTATCAATTATTAGTTATTAATTATTAACGAAGGTTGATTACATCCGTTAATAATTAATCATTGATATTTAACAATTAAAAAATAAGGTGCTCCCTGTGTTTGATTTTTGTGTGTGTAAGTTCCGATACCATTTGTACTCCGGTAATAGATTTAATAGCGCCCATCATTTCCATCATCAGTTCATCCGATACGGCGTCTCCTTTCAGCAGCCAGAAAAAATCAAGATGCCTGAATTCCGGAAGTAAAAATTCCCCGTCATGCTGATTGCTGTATAAATAATGCACCAGCGTTTTGTGCGGTTCAGGACATTCGTATACAGTAAAATAATACTGTCTTTTTTTCCTGATCATGGGAATTTCTATCTGGTTGGTGATACGAAAGTCCAGGCGCATCTGCCGGTTCAGTTGCCAGCAAAAACGATAACCTTTCAACGGCGCCACAATCCCCAGCAGGCGTGAGCCATCAAAAAAATCTCCCTCCATATTCTCCATGTCCAGTTTGAGCGTCTTCAATGTATTTATTTGAATTGTACTGATACTTTCATTTGCTCCTGGCCCCGCAAAAATTCCACCGTCGTCTGATCTCCCCGGTTGAATTTTGAAAGGGCTTCCATATAAGTTTGCAAAGAGATCACGGTATAGTCACCCAGTTTGACAATGACGTCGCCGGTTTTTAAGCCGGCTGTTTCCGCAGGCCTGCCCTCGCTGATCGCATCAATACGCAATCCACTTCCCGGAAAACTGTAGTCCGGCATGATGCCCAGCGTAACATTGAATGCCGGCGAAACACCAAATTGTTTATCCCTTGTTTTTGCAAATGGCGGTTTATTCATACCGTCCATCTTTTGGGTAATTGCATATACGAATTGAATCACATGCAATTCGCCCGTATAATTGATCTTATCTGGCAGATCTGATGGTTTATGATAGTCGGTATGAATACCCGTAAAGAAAAACAGGACCGGGATTTTTTTCAGGTAGAATGAAGTATGATCGCTGGGCCCGGTACCGCTGGAATCGATATTCAACGTAAATACCTTTTTGTTCAGCGTGCTGTTGATCAGGTCTGCCCATTCGGGGGATGTACCATAACCGCCAATTGTGAGCACGTGCGTGCTGTCGTTCAACCGGCCAATCATATCCAGGTTAACCATGTAACTTACTTTATTCAGGGGCACGGTGGTATGCTCTGTAAAATATTTTGATCCGATCAGACCGGATTCTTCACCGGAAAAAGCGATGAACAAATAATTCGTCCTGAGGCCTTTTGTTTTTTTCAATAGCCTGGCCAGTTCCAGAAGTCCTGCCGTACCGCTTGCATTATCATCGGCACCCGGATGAATCTTTTTTTCCGAACCATGGTATAAAGAATTTCCTTCTTCCCCAAATCCAAGGTGATCATAATGTGCGCCAATAACCACTGTATAGGGCGCTCCCATATCGAGGTAACCGATCACGTTATGTCCCCACCTCTTTTTCTCTTCTATCTCCACGTCTATTTCTACGTCGAGTGACTGAGAAATATCCCGCAGGTATTTTTTCCTGCCTGTTTTCGTTACATAAATCACAGGAATTTTTTCAGCTTTAATTCCTTCAGCCGGATCAAAAACCAGTCCGTCGTCCACTTTTGAACTGTTATAAAAAATTACCGCACTTGCTCCTTTCCCTTCAAACATTTTGGTTTTTTCCCTTAGTGTTTTCCCCAGGTCAAAATGCGGATTGGATTGAGCGTTTTCCATGATCTCCTTCAGGTCGTAAAACCAGGGCAGGCCGCTTTCCTGTAATGCAATGGCCGGAGACCCGTCCGCTTTGGCAGACGCGCTGAAAGGCAAAGGAATAAATTCCGTATTCAGGATCAGCGTTGTGCCGTTAATGGTAAACCGGGTGCGGCTGATGTCTTTACCATCATATATTTCAAAACGTTGCAGATAAGTTCCACTATCGCCCAGGGGTTTGAGTCCGGTTTTTGAAAAAGCCGAAATAATATAATCCGAAGCCATCACTTCCCCTGGTGTGCCGGAACGCCTGCCTTCCATTTTATCATTAGATAAATAGACGATATCCGTTTGGATATCATTTATCGTTTCCTTGTCTGCTTTGCGGAGCTTTTGTGAATGGGCAACAGGCGGGAATACCTGGAAGAGAATCAGGAATAGAAAAATGCTTCGCGTCATGACGATCGGTTTACGAAGTACCGGGTACAAAGTTAAATCGGCAAATGCCATTCCAAAATCATATGAAATTAAGTTAGTTTACAATATTTATGCGGCGTGTTTGAAAATTGTTTTTGCATTGTTTTTTTACCTGTATTCTCTGAAAATCCATTCGCACATCGTTTTGACGGGAACAGGAAACCGATCTGTCTAATAAACCAGTATGCATGGTTTGCATCCCGGTGATATGCTGGCCATCCGGGATGGTTAAAGCCGGTAATTATGATCCGGAAAACGGATACACACCGGAACTGAGAAATAATCTTTGTTTCAATGCTGTGGCAACAGTTGTTGACCCCATCGCAGCCTGAATCCTGTCGCCGCCCCGACCAACAGAGAATTCATCGGATATTGGTGGCCGGGAGTTTCCGGGCCTAAGTAAAATCCCCTATTTCAATAGGAGCCTTGTTCCGGGAAATCTCCATGTCCCCGGGGGCTTTCGCTCTGACAGGCGCCTGTATAGTCATGGCTTTCCGCTATACCCGGAAGGAAAAAGTTAAAAAATCCAGTTATTTGTTTCATCAGAGGCAGAAAAACCGTATAAACCTTTCAAAACCTTCAAGTCATTAAATTTTTCCTTTACTTTTGCAGATTAGCCTTTTCTGAACGGAAAAACCGCAAAAAGGCTTAAGAAAACCGAAAAGTTGAATGGCCCTACCGCACCTTATTAAATACGTTTACACGAACGGAACCGATGAAGTCATCCGCAGGGGGAAAAAAATCCATGCCATTGGATTTGTGGAACTTATTGAATACGACGAGTTATTCGAAACAGTAACCTTCCGGATTAAGGACGACAGTTATTCCACTTATTATAAGGTTTTTGTTCAAAAATTCAGGGATGCAAAAGCCCTTTCCGTACGTTGCAGTTGCCCGTACAACCTGGGTGACATTTGCCGTCACGAAGCGGCTGCACTGATCCAATTGCAGGAATTGCTCGACCGCAATATGCTGAAGGCAGAAGAAATCCACTACGATCAGTCGCACACGGTGATCAAGATGAAATCGATTGATCTGAAAACCATCCGACTGCTCTGCTCGCGGGAAGTATATGAAGAAGCAGGACAGTTTTTGCAGTCCAATAAGGCAACCATCGAACATGCTGCAGATGAAACGGTAAGAGCCGTTGTGGAACTGAACGGCATCGACTATCAGGTGCTTCTTCGTAAAAACGAAGAAAGGAATTTTGATACGAGCTCTTCCTATCCCGATACAGACCACCCGTTATGTCTTCCGAAAGTGATCTTATTCCTGCAACTACTACAGACGCACGGCGCTTATTATTTTGACAGCATCCGCAACTGGGATAAGGAAAAAAATAAGCTTCTTGAAGCGTATGGTTATTCTCTTTCAGACGATCTGCAGGGGAAATTTGAATTCTCTTACAAAGAGGGTAAACCTTTTCTGCGCGTATTGGATAATTCCATCAAACGCGTAAACCCCTCGGCGCTTTCCCGGCCAAAGCCCGAATTTGAAAACCTGGTTGAGGAACAGGAATCAGAACCTGAATCTAAAGCCGGCAATGTGCAACGCCTGGGTGTTGTGTTCAATTTCAACCACGATTCCTATCCCGGTTTTTTACTGGATGCCGTTACCGGCGAGAGCAATGAACAACAAAATGCCTTTGTAGGTAAAGTTGAAAAACTGGAACTTGCCAAATTTGTCAACACGGAAAAATTTAATGAACCGGACCGGCAGCTTGTTTTCTCGCTCAGGAAAACCCAGGAAACAGAAGTGAATAAGTACCTAAACCGCAATTCACCTTTCAGCGGGATGTGGGAAAATATCATTCATACTGAAGGAGAAGAGTTGCCTGACGATACCAAGGCCCTGATCATTGAATACCTGCACCCCAGGTTTCGCAAATTGTTCAGTGAGCTGCATGAAAATCCGTTTATCTTTTTTTTGAACGGACACAAACCATTCAAAACGGCCAACCTGCAATCGGTAAATCTTTCACCGGATCCGATAAGCCCGTCTTTCCGTGTTTCTTCCAACAAGAATAATATAGAAATAAAAGCCTTCACCCGGATTACCGGTCAATCGATCGATCTGATCCAAAATAAATGCAATAGCCAGGTCATCTTGTTTTTAAATAATTGTCTCTACCTCTGGGATAAACCGGAGGATATAGCGGTCATTTCGAAATTCACTGATGGCAGGATGACCATTTCCAAATCCGAGTGGCCTGAACAGCTGCGCAATTTTATCATCCCGCTTCAAAAGGAATATCACGTTGAATTTGAAAACGAACTGATCAGGGAAATAAAGAGCGGTGACCCGGAGAGAAAAATTCTACTTCAGGAAAAAGGAGATTATTTATTATTCCAACCCGTTTTCTCCTACAAGGGATTTGAAACCACTTCCATCGGAAAAGATCAGCTGGTTGTGCCCGACGGCGATAAAGTGCTGCTCATTCAACGGAACAAGGAAAAGGAAACTGCATTTATAAACCAGCTTCAGTCTCTCCATTCACAGTTCATCCAGCCCCAGGGAACTTCAGGACTGGCCCTGCGCGGAAGTGACGTGTTGAAAAACAACTGGTTTTTCCTGTTTATGGATGCCATGCAGGAAATGAAAGTGACGGTGAATGGTTTTGATGCACTAAAAAATTTCCGATTCAATACTTCCCGTCCGCAAACCAAAATACATATCAGCAGCAGTACAGACTGGTTTGATGCGCGGGTCGACATTATTTTCGGTGACCAGAAAGTGACCATTGCCGACGTAAAAAAGGCACTCGCCAATAAACAGCAATTTGTTTCACTTAACGACGGTACGCTGGGTGTATTACCTGATGAATGGGTAAAACGTTATGCCCTGCTCTTCCGTGTCGGGGAAGGCAAAAGCAATGAACTCCGGCTATCCCGTTATCACCTGAGTGTCATAGATGAATTGTATGAAAATAGGAATGAAGAAGAACTGATCATCCACCTGGAAAAAAAATATGAACAGCTCAAGGAGTTTAAAAAGATCAAAGAGATCGATCCGCCTGTTCACCTGGCCCATATTCTTCGTCCTTACCAGGTTCATGGATTCCATTGGCTCAATTACCTCCATGAGGTAAACTGGGGGGGTATACTGGCCGACGATATGGGTCTCGGAAAAACCATTCAGGCACTTTCATTCCTGCATCACTTCAAAGAAAAATACGGTAAAATTCGGGCACTGGTCGTTTGCCCGACCACCCTGATATTTAACTGGGAAAATGAAATCAAAAAATTTGCACCCCAGCTTACATACAGGATACATCATGGTGGGGAACGCCTGCGGATTAAAGAAGCCCTGAATGACTATGATGTGATCATCACCACTTACGGCACTTTACGCAGCGATATTAAATTATTAATGGACATGCCCCTGGACTATGTGGTGCTGGATGAATCGCAGGCCATTAAAAATCCAGCCAGCAAGGTAACCAAAGCAGCCTGCCTGCTCCGGGCGAAACATCGCTTGTGCATGAGCGGTACCCCGCTTCAGAATAACACATTCGATATTTTTGCACAGATGAATTTTCTGAATCCCGGCATGCTGGGCAGTATAGAATTTTTCAGGCAGGAATTCGCAATCCCCATCGACAAATTTGGGGAGCCCGACCGCAAAGATCACCTGCGCAAATTATTGTATCCATTTATTCTCCGAAGAACAAAAGAACAAGTTGCGCGCGACCTTCCCGAAAAAACCGAAACCATCCTGTTTTGTGAAATGGAAGAAGAACAGCGTAAGGTGTATGATGCTTACCGGAACGACTATCGTGATAAGATACTTGGTACGATCGAGTCCCAGGGCATTCAAAAATCACAGCTTACTATTTTGCAGGGTCTGATGAAACTCCGGCAG
>DATCAO010000263.1:0-2740 GCA_036512575.1 Puia sp. | reverse complement strand
CTGATCCCAGGCCCACATAATCAATCCCTACGAGTTTTACAATATGATCGATGTGATCAAACAATAATGAGATGGGCGGCCTCATCGGTTCAAAATCTTTGCTGTATTTTTTTGATAATAACTCGGTGATCTGGTATTTCGAATTTTTCAAAGTCGCCAATGAATCGTATTCGGCCTGGTGATGTTTTATGAAGGCCTCCAGGTTCTTGAAATAATTTGAATCCAAAAAAGCACTATAAAAATTCACCTGAATAACCCCGTTGTTTTTTGCAATGGCTTTAATTTGATCATCTTTCAAATTTCGGAAAACGGGACATAGTGCGTATACCGAACTGTGCGAAGCCAGAACCGGTTTGGTGGTCGTTGCGATCACATCCCAAAATGTTTTCTCGCCAACATGAGAAACATCAACCATCATGCCCAGCTGGTTCATTCTCTTTACAACCGCCCTGCCAAAATCAGTCAGCCCGTACGGAGTCACATTGAAATGATGCTGGCTTTCATCCCTGGCCGATGTGGACCAGGAAGTGCTGTTATTCCAGGAGAGCGTCATGTACCGGACGCCGCGCCTATAAAAGCTATCCAGGTAATCGAGCCGGTCTTCAATCATATGACCGCCTTCCACGCCAGACAGACAAGCCAGTTTATGCTTTTTTACTGCATCCATAAGTTGAGCATATGAATAAACGATCTGCGTGGTTTTCGGATTTCTTGCGGTAATGGCAAAAAGAGAATCCAGCTCCTGGTTTGCATAGGCAAATGCAGAGCCGCTCCCATAATGTTCATCACAAAAAATAGAAAACATCTGAACCTTCACGCCGCCTTCCTTCATGCGGAACAGATCAGATTGGGTAATCCCTTTCAGGTTGGAATCAAAAACAACGTGGTCCTCAACAGCTTTACTCAGGAAATCATTATGTGTATCCACGAGGATGGCATCGGAAAGCGGTTTCTGATGGTTTTGTGCCTGGACAAACCGGGCAGTGACTATGAGAAAAAAAATCAGGAAATACCGCATAATTTTGGGGGTTCATGATTTCCTAAAAATAAACTTTTCATCAATATGGATCTGGAGACCATCAGAAAATATTGCCTCAGGAAAAAAAACGCCCGCGAATCTTTTCCTTTTGGAGATACGACGCTGGTATTTAAGGTTAGCGGCAAAATGTTTTTGCTGATCAGTCTGGATGAACTGCCATTGCAATTTAATGTGAAATGCGATCCGGATCTTGCGGTTGAATTAAGGGAAACCTACAGTTCGGTAATCCCCGCTTTTCATATGAACAAGACGCATTGGAACTCGGTAATCGTAAACGGACAGCTGAGTGCAAAACAAATCCGCGAAATGATTGATGCTTCATACCTGCTGGTGGTGAAATCCCTTCCACTAAAAGAAAGTAAAAAACTGGAAAAGCTCTAGAGATAATAATGGTTTCGTTCGATTTCTTCTTTTACCGAATCGGGAACCAGGTACCTGATGGACTTACCCTCTTTTAAAGTGTTACGTATATGGGTGGCCGAAATTTGCAGTAAGGGCGCTTCCAGGGTTTTGAAGCGGGCTCCCGGGTAGGTCGGAATTTGTTCAAAGCCCGCACGTATATAGATCAGGATATCCGTATTGTTCAACAACTGCTGATAATTTTTCCATCTCTCCAGGTTTTGGTAACTGTCACTGCCCATAATGATTGAAAATTCGTGCTGCGGATATTTCTCGCGGATATACGTGAGTGTGTCAATCGTGTAGGAGGGTTTGGGCAATTTGAATTCAATATCTGTGGCGCGCAGATGTTTTTCTCCGTCTATGGCTGCACGGATCAGGTGGAGACGATGATATTCATTTAAAAGTCCGGCCGCCGGTTTTAAAGGATTTTGGGGTGAGACGACGAACCAAACCTGATCGAGCCCGCTGGACTGAACCACATGACTGGCAATGATCAGGTGGCCATGATGAACTGGGTTAAAGGAACCAAAATATAGCCCAATTTTCATGCAAAATATTGATTATCAGTATATTAATAATTATTGAGCAATAGGATCCACAAAGATATTCTCTGCCTCGTCCAGGCGAAGACTCAATTGGTAACCAGCGACCGCTATGGAAATCGGATCACCCAACGGGGCAATTTTCTCCACTTTAATGATCTCTCCGGGTACGCAGCCCATTTCCATAAGTTTCAGAAAAACATCGTTTTTTTCAAAAGAATGGATCCTTGCTATCGTACCGGTTCTTAACTCAGAAAGTCTTTTCATTGTAAGAACAAAAGTAGTTTTGTTGGGTCAATCGTCTTTACGATTTTCGGAAATGACATGAACAAAAAAGTCCCGGTTATTCAATTTCACTTCCCGTCCCCCTGCAGCCTGAAAAACCGCCGGATGCTGAAGGCTTTTATTTTGTCCATCTTTCGAAAAGAACGAAATCCCCTGGAGACCATCAATATCATTTTTTGCAATGATAAATTCTTGTTGACTCTTAATCAACAGTTTCTACACCACGATTACTACACCGATATCATCAGTTTCCCCTTATCGGGCAGGGGAAGGCCGCTTGTAGCGGAAATTTATATCAGTATTGACCGGGTAAAAGACAACGCCAAAAACCTGGAATCCTCCTTCCGCGAGGAGCTGCACCGGGTTATTTTTCATGGCATCCTTCATTTTTGTGGTTACCAGGATAAATCCCAGCGGGAAATTAAAAGGATGCGGGAGGCGGAAGATCGTTGCCTGGCTTCTTATTTTAGGC
>DATCAO010000262.1:0-3961 GCA_036512575.1 Puia sp. | reverse complement strand
AAGCCTCAAGCGTCAAGCGTTAAGCGTTTTGCCTTATGCTTTATGCATAAACTTCCGGATTAACAACAAAAGGAAGTCGTTCACCTTTTAAACCGGCGACTACATTTTTAGCAGCAATCAGGGACATAGCGGCCCGGGTTTCTTCTGTAGCAGAACCAATATGGGGTAATACGCATACGTTGGGCATAAACAACAATGGATGATCTGGCCGCATAGGTTCCGGATTCGTCACGTCCAGCCCCGCACCCCAGATGACTCCGTTTTTCAAAGCTTCCGTAAGGTCTTCTTCATTGTGGATTCCGCCCCTGGCTGAATTGATAAAAATGGCCGTCCTTTTCATCCTGGCAAAAGCTTCCTTATTAAAACGTCCCCTGGTTTCAGAGGTAAGCGCAGTGTGGACTGATAATACATCACTGTTTTCCAACAGGTCGTCAAAAGATACCCAATGGGCTTGAAATTCTTTTTCCGCTTCCGGATGGCGTCCGCGGTTATGATAGATTATTTTCATGCCCAGCGCCGCAGATGCTCTCCTGGCCAGTTCAAACCCGATCTTTCCCAAACCAAATATGCCCAGGGTTCTCCCTCTGATATCGATACCGAGGTTAGCTGTCGGCTCGAAAAATCCCCAGTTGCCCTGATGGATTGAATTATGCATGTACATGGCTTTGCGCGAAGAAGCCAGTATAAGCAACAGGGCAATATCAGCTGTGGCATCACTCAATACCCCCGGGGTATTGCCAATCGGAATTTTTAAATCAGTTGCTGCCGCTACGTCCACATTATCATAACCCACACTATGCAGGCTGATCACTTTTATATGTTTTACAGATTCCAGGAAAGCCCGGTCGATCCGGTTTCCACCTGCGCTCAGGAGGGCGTCGGCTTTTTGGCAAAGATCTATCAGCTCTTCCGAACTCAAATCCCTTTTGATCGTCCATTCGACGATGTCAATCCCGGCAGTTCGCAAATACTGCAAGCCGGATTCATGGATCTTTCTGCTGATAAATACTTTCATTCCAATCCGTTTCTGATAAGATGCCGCAAATTACCGGCCTGATTTATTGTTTTTCAAGTTTTATAACAAATCCGCCGCCGGCAGCTAACTGAATTTCGAGCAACGTGCCCGGATCCGCTTTCATCGTTTTTATCAGGAGGGCATTCGGATTAAAGGGTGGCTTTAAATCATCCTGGTAAAGGGTAAGCTTCCATTGGCTTCCCGTTTCATTAAAAAATACCGGATGAAACTTCAATATCCTCGCAGAATCTCCGGTTATTCCCCCCACCCACCAGGTTTCATTCTTTTTTCTTGCAATCACCAGGTATTGATCAGGCCGGCCCTCGATAACAAAGGTTTCATCCCATGTTGTCGGAACATTTTGCAAAAAATCAAACCCGGGCTGGCCTTCATATGCTTCCGGATAATCACAAACCATGGCATTGGCATTTTCAAGCACTACATACATGGCCAGCATATGCGAACGCGTTCCGAGTACGAGCGGACGGGTATACTGAGCACGGAATTTATCTTTTGTTACTGCCCTGAATCCGCCCAGGTGATAATCCGTGCTCCCGGCAATCAAACGCGTGAAAGCAATATCCAGGTCATGATCCGGCGAAACACCTTCCGGATTCCACTTGTCATGTTCATAATTTAAAGCCCCTTCCCTGGTAAATTCATTGGGATAGGTACGGCTGAGACCCGTAGGTTTATACGCGCCGTGAAATTGAATATGAAGATGGTGAGCGGCGGCTTTTTGCAGGATCTCTGTTTGAATGTTGACCATTTCCTGATCGTCGCGATCCATGAAATCGACCATGAGTCCGGACAGTCCCCATTTTTCAAACAAAACAAATGCACTATCCAGTTTTGGATATAATGCTTTCCAGTGAACCCATACCCGCACACCGACACCCTTACTATGGGCGTAATCGCAAACCTCTTTCATATCCAATCCCGGTACAGGTTTGAGCACATTGCTATTCGGACCCGGCATGAAACTGATGCCATCGTCCTGATACCATTGGTGAAGACCATACTCTACTACCGAATGATATTCAATCTTCGAGCGTGCGCAGAAGTCAATATAATATTGTTGTGTAACAAAATTATTTCCGGGTGCATTCAACGTGTCAGTGGTTACGTTTCCGTTCCACCAGGGGAATGTCGTTTTACCCGGTTTGAGCCAGCTCACATCTTTTAGCCTGCAGGGTGGTGCAAGATCAGTTATCAGGTTCGACTCCAGCAGACGTCCCGGTCCTTTGCTGATCAACATCACCCTCCAGGGACTCTCGTGTGGCAAAACAGCTTTCACTGCATATGAAGCATTTTCCGGCAGAGGAGAAAGTTGCGAGCAGAGTCCAGACCCGGTTTTGACGAGATACATCCCTGCATAGTCCAACAGAGCGGCTTCCGTAATGGACATGTATATATCATCCGGAAATTCCAGCAGGACTGGCATATCCATCAGACTGTCCTGAGGCAATTGGCGGAACTGCCGGTGTATATAGTCTCCTTCATGCGAACTGTGATAGTTAGGAAGCACAAGCGCATGTACCCTGGGGTCGCCGGAAATCTGAAACGACGAGCGCTCCTGCATGATCAACAGGGAATCGTTTTTTGTTTCCGGAAAGAGGTAACGGAACGCAAGCCCATCGTTGAATGCCCGGATCTGTATCCCGACTTTTCTTTTCGGGCTTTTCAATTCTGTCAGGTACAGGGTCAGTTGCCGGTAAGCATCATTGACCCCGCTGGATCGCCCGGTTAGCAAAGAATAACGCTCAGCTGAATCCAAACTTGCAAATTTCTCCAGTCTTACGCCCTGTATCAGCGAATCTCCATCAAAGACCAGGTTCAGGACCGAAAAATCAACGAGCAATTTTCCTTCATACAACACCCGGTATCCGGGGTGCCCGTTCCGGATTTCAAACTCATATAAAATTTTTTTATCAGGGCTTTGTAAACGCAAGGCTGGTTTGCGGATAGCAAAACCGGGAAGAGAAATACAACCTGACAATAAAACAAGCCATATTTTTTTCAGGCAGTTGACTCTAATCAAATTCATTTGAATGATTTTACCGGTGAAGAGTTAAAACGACAACAGATGCAGGCGGCAACTCTACATTCAATATATTTTCATGCACAGATGCACCGGTAAATGTTTGCGGTTTTATCTTTTCAGGATCGTCGAAACTATTGTGATCCTGTATATCAGAAGAATGCAGGATCCTTCCCGAATCCAGTTTCATTGCCGCTCCCTGCCAGCGAATACGAACCAGGTGCTTTTGATCCGGATCTACATTCACCAGGGAAATATGCGTTAATCCGGTAGAATCCCGTGAAGCAGATGCGGAAAGGGCAGGCAGGCTGTCTGCACCCTCAGTGTAAAATATATTTTCCCATGTTACCGGAATCATCATGGCATTCTGGTGCACGTTATACATTTCCATCACATGGTAGGTGGGTGTGAGGATGATTTTTTCTTTATCAGTAAGAATGACGGCCTGCAGGACATTAACCATCTGCGCCAGATTGGCCATTCTCACCCGGTCGCAATGGTTATTAAAAATATTCAGCGTGATTCCCGCCAGCACAGCATCCCGCATGGTATTTTGCTGGAACAGGAAAGAAGGATTGGTACCCGGTTCAGCTTCATACCAGCCTCCCCATTCGTCAACCACCAGTGCGGTTTTTTTTTGCGGATCATATTTATCCATCACAGCCTCATGCCCCCTGACCAACTCTTCCATTTTGAACGCCTGTTTCATCGTTGCAAAATATTGTTGTTTGGTAAAGGTTGCAGCGGGACCCTTCGCACTCCAGTCAATAACTGAATAATAATGCAGGGAAACCCCCTCAATCAGATCCCTGGGAATATCCCGCATCATCACTTCTGTCCAGTGATAGTCTGATGCATTGGCTCCGGATGCTACGCGAAATAAATGGTGACTGTTTCCCCAGTCG
>DATCAO010000261.1:0-4845 GCA_036512575.1 Puia sp. | reverse complement strand
CCATCCTGACCGATACCAATTTATCGGGTGGGATAGAGTTGGGCGCCCATTCCATTCAAACGATACTTGCAAGCTTATCACACACTATTGCGATCCCCAAAATCATCAATATCATTCCTTTTAGTCATTTCCCATCTAACCTGGACAGCAAGGGCTTCCGCACCCAGACCTTGATCAATGTGAACGCGAATTACACCCGACGCATTGATTTTTTTACATTTGAAAGTATCAATGGATCTTTTGGTTACCAGTGGTCGAAAACCAAGCTGCGCTCGGACCGGGACAAAACGATTTCAATAACGAAGAGTTATTTATGGAAGCCCATCAATATTGAAAACACGTCCCTTCCTGTTACTTCCGACAGTTTTAATAACCTGTTAATTAATAATCCGGCGCTCCAGCTTTCATTTCGAACCGGATTGGTTATTGGAGAACAGTTCGCCTATAACATTGTCCGTACCAAAGAAAACAAGACGAATTATTTCCTGGTTGGTTTTGAAGAAAGCGGTGCATTACTGGGTTTCATTAAATCCCTGGATAAGGGTTCTTTGGTCAGATATATCCGGGGAGAAATGGAATTTCGTCACAATATTGACTACAACAAAAAAAACCAGTTGGTGTTTCGATTATACGGAGGCGCCGGATATGCTTACGGATTGACAAGCACGGGTTACGAACACACACTTCCCTTTTTTAAAGCATTTTATGCCGGGGGACCAAACAGCATGCGCGCCTGGCAAGTTAGGAACCTGGGTCTGGGTTCGTCTAAATACTATAGTGATTCTTTGTCACAATACGATCTCCGGTTCGGCGATGTAAAACTGGAAGGGAACGTGGAATACAGGTTTTTGCTGGGCACGCTGTTCGGCATCAAATTCAAAAGCGCAGTTTTTACCGACATCGGTAATATATGGAGCTGGCAACCCATTTCCAATACACCGGCAGGAGTTGGTAGTGACTTTCATCTGAACAGCTTTTATAAGGAACTGGCCTATGATGCCGGTACAGGACTAAGAATGGATTTCAATTATTTCCTGATCCGCCTGGACTGGGCGTACAAGATTCGCGACCCACAGGCCCTGGTAGGACCGGATACCTGGTTCTATAATTTGTCGCTAGGGAGTGGCCAGCTCCAACTGGGGATCAACTATCCGTTTTAATTTTTATTTCCTGGGCATCGGGTCCGATTGCATCTTCCAGCTTGTAAACGCCAATCCGGGTGCGGCAGAGGGAACTAAGATAGGCCCCGCACCCCAGAACTTCGCCAACATCATTCGCCAGACTTCGTATATAGGTGCCTGTTGAGCAAACAACACGGAATGAAACCAATGGCAGTTTTTCAATCTTCATCTCAAAAACACGGATCGTCACTTTTCTTCCATCCAGTGCAACCGCTTTCCCCTGGCGTGCGAGATCGTAAGAACGTACACCATCTTTTTTTATAGCAGAATACACAGGTGGCACCTGAATGATTTCGCCGGTAAATTGCTGACAGACATTTTCCAGATCTGTCGTCCTGACCCGGGAAAAATCTTTCGGGTTTTCGGGAATTGTTTCCAAATCAAATGAAGGTGTCGTTGCACCCAGTATAATCGTTCCGGTGTATTCTTTCTCCTGCGACATGTACTCGCTGATCTTCTTGGTAAACTTACCTGTACATAGAATCAGCAGGCCCGTGGCAAGCGGATCCAGCGTGCCTGCGTGACCCACTTTTGCATGCACCCGGTTGCGTATTTTTTTGACCACATCAGCCGATGTCCATCGCAGTGGCTTATTCACGAGGATTAGCTGACCTTCTTCAAATGGATTCATCTCCTGATCTTTTTCAAATTAAATTTCCCGCCTCGCTTTGATCTGCAGGTACTTATTAATCACATCAACGCTTAACTTCCCTGGCGGGGTCAGCAATGATGCAATGCCATAGCGCTGCAATTCCCTGACGATCAATTTTTTTTCGAGTATGAATTTTTCCGCAATGACTTTTTCATAAAGCCCCTCGATGTTTGTAACCTCACCCGAAGCTAAATGGAGCAGCGAAGTATTTTCAAAAAAAACCACCAGTAACAGATGTTTCTGTGAAATATTCCGAAGATAGGGTAATTGCCTGTTCAAAGCGGTGAGGGATTCGAAATTTGTAAAAAGGATCAGGAGACTTCGCTGGGTGATACGCGTTTTGATAAGCCTGTGTAAAAAAGCGAAATCAGATTCGAGGAATTTGGTATTCACCTTGTATAACGCATTGACGATACCCGCCATCTGGGTTGCCCGGTGACTGGCCGGCAGAAAATCTCCATCACGGTCTCCGAAGCTGATGAATCCTGCCCTGTCCTGACGGGTGATGGCCACAGAACTTAATGCCAGTGTTGCATTTACAGCATGATCCAGGAGACTGAGCTCTTCAAAGGCCATTTTCATCGACCTGCCTTTATCCAGAATACAATAGATCTGCTGACTTTTTTCGTCAGTATAATTGTTGATCATCAGTTGGCCACCGGTTCTTCCGGTTGCTTTCCAGTTGATGCTCCGTATATCATCGCCGTTTACATATTCGCGAATCTGTTCGAATTCAAGACTGTGACCTGTTTTCCTCACCTGTTTATATCCTGCATTTCCAGGATCCGTAATATGCGCCATAAATTCAAACTGCCGCAGCAAAAGAAATGCCGGATATACGCGAACTTTTTCCCTGATGGCAAAAGTTTTCCTGCGAATAATCAGTTGAAGAGGTGTTTTGATAAACAGGTGCAGGTCTCCAAACTCAAATTCGCCTCTTTCCTTTGGTTTCAGGAAATGGGAAAGCAGGGTTTCCTGTCCGGGTGCAAGTTTCGCCTTAATGGTAACATTTCGTAATTGCCAGTTTTCAGGAAATTCATCAATCAATTGCAGTTTGGCTGGGAAGGGATAGTCATTTTTTATTTTCCAGTGAATGGTGTTCTCTTCGCCGTTGCTCATACGATCAGGTAAAATTCTTGAGGCCGATACCGGCCTCCGTCTTGAAAATAAAACCAGATAGTCAAGCAATGCAGTCAGCAAAAGCAGGATCAGTACAAGCGTAGCCACCTGAAATAAAATCGAAAACTCATAAGAAAGCAGGTACAAAAGAATAACGACTGTGAGTAAACGATAGAACCGTTTTCCCAAAAAAAGTGAATTATACCATTGCCTGAAAATTGCCATCTTATCTCGGAATTTCAGAAGACTGAATAATTTGCCTGATTACATCGTCAGCTGTACCTCCTTCCATTTCCTTCTCCGGCGAAAGAACCAGACGATGCCTTAAAACAGAAGGAATCACATAGAGTATGTCCTCGGGCACAACGAAATCCCGGCCATTCATAGCAGCAATGGCCTTGGAAGACTGAAGTATTCCGATAGAAGCCCGAGGGGAAGCACCAAGGTAAACGGATTTGTTTTGCCTGGTTGATGAAACTACTGATACAATATAACGGATCAGTTTTTCTTCCACGTGGACCCCGCTAACCAACTGACGGAGGTTTGCGATGTCAGCGGCATTTAATACAGGTTGAACCCCGTCGATCATGGCTGTTCCCAGGTACTTATGATGTTTGGTTACCACAATCACTTCGTCGGTCTCGCTGGGATAGTCAACTGTTATTTTAAACAGAAAACGGTCAAGCTGTGCCTCAGGTAAATGGTAAGTCCCCTCCTGTTCTATTGGATTTTGTGTGGCAATAACCAGGAAGGGCTGCTGCATCTGCATGGTTTGACCGTCTACAGTAATTTGTCTTTCCTCCATCACTTCGAAAAGGGCCGCCTGCGTTTTTGCGGGCGCACGGTTGATCTCATCAATCAGCACGATATTGCTAAAAATCGGACCCGGCCGGAATTGGAACAGCATTTCCCTGGGATTAAAAATCGATGAACCAATAACATCTCCAGGCATCAGGTCCGGAGTAAACTGAATCCTTGAAAAACCAACGTTTATGGATTTACTGAGCAATTTGGCGGTTAGCGTTTTTGCCACCCCTGGCACCCCCTCAATAAGAATATGCCCATCGGCTAAAATACCGGCGATAAGCAATTCAATCATTTTTTCCTGACCTACAATTACTTTTCCTAATTCGCCCTTCAGTGTATTCAGTGTTTCGCTGAATTCCTGAAGGGGTGTTCTCGCTCCGAATAAATTGTCTTCCATCATGATGCCGGTTTGTTGAAATGGTTGATTTTTAGATGAAGATCCATGATTTCTTTATCTGTCAGGCTCGTATTCAGCCGGGCATCATGGATGTATTGTAAGAGCTCCCTTATTTCATTAAGATTTTTGCCGGTTCGGAAAGCGAGTTTCTGTGAAAATTCGTCGTCAAGCACCGATGTCGGAATATTATAGGCAGATCGGATATTTTCAAGAAAGGCATGAGTCATTTTTCCCGCCAGGTTCTGATTGTTTTTCTGTTGATAATACAACCGGCCGACTGTCTTGACAAAATCTTCCGAAGCATTGCGAAGCTTCGGAATTTCAGCGATGGCTCTCTGCTTCCGTTTTGACTCCACTAAAAAAATTAATAAAAATAAAATCAGGGTTAACCAGAATGCCCAACGAAGGGAGCGGTTTGAGAGGATGAAATGTAAAGCCGAATAATTTTCACCGTGGTGACTGTACCTGAAATAGTCTGACCATTCCACCACGCCGGTCTTTTCGGGAAGCCAGGAAAACGCCATGTCGTAATAAGATGTATTCTCCTTGTACAGCAGAAAGAAATTGCTGAAAGCCAGGGGCTCGAGATGAACATAAATGGCACCGTCGTGACTATAAGCTATACGGATAAAGTTGGCCCGGCCCTGTTCATCCCTGCCCAGGATCCTGCAGTAGCGGGTATCAACCGA
>DATCAO010000260.1:0-11471 GCA_036512575.1 Puia sp. | reverse complement strand
TACCAGATCTATCCCCGCAGTTTTAAAGACAGTGACGGAGACGGGATCGGCGATCTCAAGGGCATTATCTCCAAACTGGATTATATCAAGAGCCTGGGTGTCGATGTGGTCTGGCTGAATCCCATCTACAGTTCACCTAATGATGATAATGGCTACGATGTGAGTGATTACCGGAATATCATGCAGGATTTCGGTACCATGGCAGATTTTGATTCCCTCATTAATGGTATGCACCGGCGGGGAATTAAATTGGTGATGGACCTGGTGGTGAATCACAGCAGCGATGAACATGAGTGGTTTAAACAGAGTCGCAGTTCCAGAACCAATCGGTACCGGAATTATTATCACTGGTGGAATGCAGAAAGAGGCAAACCGCCATTACGTTATAGCTTGTTCGATGTAAACCATGATGCGTGGCGTTATGATTCTGTAACGAATGCTTACTACCTGCATTATTTTTCAAGGAAACAACCCGATTTGAACTGGGAGAATCCGGATCTGCGAAAGGAAGTATACGGCATCATGAAGTTTTGGGCAGATAAAGGCATCGATGGATTCCGTCTGGATGCTTTTCAGTTTGCTGCAAAAGACACCAGCTTTCCGGCTTTCCCGGAGGGATACGAGAAAAAATTCCAATTGTATTATGCGATGGGTCCACACCTGCATGATTATCTCAAAGAAATGAACCATGAAGTGCTCAGTCACTACGACGTGATGGGTGTTGCGGAAGGCGCTGGAAATTCTTTTGAAGATGCCCATGATCTCGTTGATGCGGATCGCAACGAATTGAATATGGCCTATGCTTTCGATGGCGTAGATATTGCCAAACCGGAGGGATATAGTCTTTTGCATTTTAAAGAAGTATTCAGCCGCTGGGACAGTGCTTTTGCTGTGAATGGCTGGCTTTCTCTATTTCTTTCCAACCACGACCAGGCCCGGCTCGTGAGCCGTTTTGGAAATGACAGTCCTGAATTCAGGGAACCCTCGGCCAAAATGCTCGCGACTTTTTTGATGACCATGCGGGGCACACCTTATTATTATAATGGGGATGAGTTGGGCATGACGAATATCCGGTTTACCAAAATCACTGACTACCGGGATATGTCGATTAAAAATGAATACCAGCATCAGAAAGATATACATGCCGACACGCTTCAATTCCTGGAGCGTGCAAAATTTGCCAGCCGCGATAACGGCCGAACGCCCTTTCAGTGGGACGGTGGACCTAACGCAGGATTTACTACGGGCATTCCCTGGATTCCTGTTAATCCGAATTACATGTATATCAATGCGGCGCTGGAAGAGAAAAATCCGAACAGTTGTCTTAATTATTTCAGGAAGCTCGTGTTATTCAGAAAAAATAATCCGGTATTGGTTTATGGAAAATATGAAATGCTCGATAAGGATAATCCACAGGTATATGCTTATACGAGGGAGATGGAAGGCAAAAAAATACTCGTCCTGTTAAACTTTTCTGCAAAAAACACAAGAGCAGGAGTGAAAGTCTCGCTGGCTGATCCAAAACCACTGCTTTCCAACTATTCAGAAAATCCAACAGAAGTTTCCGGTCACAGCGGATTTGCCTTAAGACCTTACGAAGCCACAATATTTCAATTGCAATAGGCTGAACATGAAAAAAATATCTGGTATTGGTTTGCTTTTGTTTCTTTTTATTATTTCCCGGGGTCAGCAAAAGCCGACCCGGCTGATTGTTCGCGGAGATGATATGGGGTACACACATTCAGGCAACCTGGCGCTGATCAAATGTTATGATTCGGGCTTCGAAACTTCGATTGAGGTACTGGTGCCCTCCCCCTGGTTTCCGGAGGCGGTCAGGCTGCTCAATGAAAACCCGGGTGTGGATGTGGGTATTCACCTGGACCTGACCAGCGAATGGGAAAACATCAAATGGCGACCTTTATCAGATTGTCCGAGCCTGAAAGACGCCAGTGGATATTTTTATCCGATGGTCTTTCCCAATAAAAATTATCCGGGCAGGTCGCTTTTTGAAAACAAATGGAAAATTGAAGACGTGGAAAAGGAATTTAGGGCGCAGATTGAACTGGCATTAAAATATATTCCCCGCGTCAGCCATTTATCTGCGCATATGGGCTGCACCAATTTATCACCTGAAGTAAAAGCCCTCACTAAAAAACTCGCGAAAGAATATCATATTCCCATTGATCCGGACTGGGATGTTAAAGGTCTCGTCGGTTATGACGGACCCAGTAAAACCTCAGAAGAAAAAATTCAGGGTTTTATCAATATGCTCAACAAACTGCAACCGGGCAAAACCTATATCTTCCTCGATCATCCGGGTATTGATAATGACGAACTAAAGGCGGTATATCATATCGGATATGAAGGGGTAGCAGCCGACCGCCAGGGTGTTACGGATCTCTTTACGGACGAAAAAGTAAAAGCGCTGATCAAAGAAAAGGGCATCCTGCTGATCGGTTACCGGGATTTGTTATTCTGACAGGGCCGGAAAATTTAAACAAGCACCCGCTTCAGTGGAAGTTTATCTTTTTGCTCAATAAAAAGTGGGGAATACTCCAGGATTGTATCCGAGCTGTCCAGGCCATATGCTTTCTGATCACTTTGTGCAACGCCTTTGATCCTGAAATAGGAATCCAATATGAAGTCCTCCTTCATCGGTAATTCATTTTCTACTGAAAGGAATCTTTCGATAATGACATAAGAAATATCAGCGTGGAAGTTTTCCTTCTGCATGGATTCGTATTTGGAAATGAACTGAAGTTCATGGTTCTGTACCAGTTCCTGCATTACTTTTTTGAAAAATTTATTTATTCGGGGTTGCACGCGGAAACCCAGCCTGAATTCCACCCTGATCAGTTTGTCTTTAATGATTTCAACCACCGAATAATCCATCGTATAGGGTGCATCAGAAATGTCGATATGAATGAACCAGTATACATCGGCCCTTTTGGGTTTCTTGTTTAAAATGGAATCGATGATCCTTTGTTCGATCTGCATTTCCATATTGGCCTTGGTGAGATAAACCAAATGAGTAGCATATTTTGGAATATCCTTGTCGTTGCTTAGTTCTATCAGGTCCCGGCTGTATTTACTGATATTCACAAAATTCAGGTAGCGGTTGGTGATCCGCCGGGCATTGAACCATATATACATCACAAAGACCAGCCCGAATTCGAAGAAGAGAAACATCCACCGTTGTTTAATCTTCGCTACGTTGGCGATGAAAAATGCGGTTTCGACGGTAAAGAAGATGCCGATGATCGAAAATATCAGTACCATATGCCATTTCCGTACAAATTTCATGTAGCCAAACATGAGCGCGGTGGTCATCATCATCGCGATGATGATAGAAAATCCATAAGCCGCCTCCATATGTTCGGATTTGCGGAAGTAAAACATCATCAGAACACAACCAAACCAGAGCATGGTGTTGATGCTCGGAATATATATTTGTCCCTTGATGGTCGTGGGGAATTTTATTTTAACCTTGGGCCACAGATTCATGCTGATCGCTTCGCTGATCAGTGTAAAGGAGCCGCTGATTAATGCCTGGCTGGCGATGATGGTAGCGAATGTCGCGATCACGATACCGGTGAGCAGGAACCAATGTGGCATCAATTCATAAAATGGATTGAGGCCATTCAGTTTGTTCGTATGCAGGGTTAGGATCCATGCGCCCTGGCCCATATAGTTCACAACCAGCGCGAGCTTCACGAATATCCAGGTGAGTCGTATATTTTTTTTACCGCAATGTCCCAGATCGCTGTACAATGCTTCTGCACCCGTGGTGCAAAGAAAAACAGCGCCCAGAAGCCAGAATCCGTTCGGATACATGGTTAATAATTCAATGGCATAGTGCGGGCTCAGTGCAGCGAGAATGGCCGGGTTATGCATAATCGGAATGGCGCCGAGCACGAAAATCATCGCGAACCAGATGAGCATAATCGGACCAAAGGAAGAACCCACGATCTTGGTCCCGAAACGCTGAAAGAAAAACAACAGACTAATGATGGCGATGACGATACCCACGGTAAGACTATTGCCGGGTACAATGGCATTTTCCAATCCGTGTACACCATTCAAACCTTCTACTGCTGAAGCAACTGAGATGGGCGGCGTAATGATGCCGTCCGCTAACAGAGTTGCTGCACCGATGATTGCAGGGATATAGGCTTTTTTACCGAATCGCCTGACGAGTGCAAATAAAGAAAAGATCCCGCCTTCGCCCTTATTGTCTGCCTGTAAAGTGAGGATAATATATTTGAATGTTGTCTGCAGGGTCAGCGTCCAGAAAACACAGGAGATGCCACCGTATACCAGCAAATTGGAAATGGGCCGGTCGCCGATGATCGCTTTGAATACATATAAGGGCGAAGTGCCAATATCCCCATAAATAATTCCCAAAGCGACTAATAAAGTGGCGACGCTTACCTTAGAAAAATTTCCCTGGCTATTTGTTGCAGCAGTTGTTCCGTTGATTGACATAAATAGACCCGCATCGCGCAAATGCAATGCCGGAAAGAGATTCAAAGGAATTCAACCAGCAAAACTCAGTAATCATAAGGGTTTCAGCCGGGTCTTATTTTTTGGGCTCTGCAAATCGATTTTTCATAACCATTTCAAATTGGTAGGGTAGTTTTTCATAATGAAAAAACTATTATATGTTATTATGCAAATCGGACATGAAGGACTCATTCAAAATGGAAGGGATTTTTTCAAATTAACTCAGTTAATCCGGCTTTCATGAATGAAAAAAAATAATGTAGCTGATAAAATCTGCGCTGTTGCTGTGTTTGGCATCACATGAACGTATAGCCTCATGATCAGGCATATCATTTGATTACAAAATGGTTTAGCATATGTTTATCAAGATTGAAATTGAGTTAAATCAGAGGCGGGGTTTTCACCCCGCTTCATTTTTAATCCGTTTCCATCTTCTGCAGAATGCCTGATCACATGATTTTATACTCTTCTATTTTTCGATACAATGTGGTCAGCCCGATATTCAGCAGGCGCGCGGCAGCCATTTTATTTCCCTCCGTATAATTGAGCACACGTTGGATATGGAGTTTCTCCATGCTCGATAATTCAAAAGCAGACATTGTCTGTCCTTTTCGCGAAGCCGTTTGAAAATCAAGCGGCAGGTTGGCGAGGGTGAGTTCATTTTCGTTGGCCAGGATCACTGCCCGTTCGATGATGTTTTTTAACTCGCGGATATTTCCTTTCCAGTCGTGATTGACAAGTGTGTCCAGGAATTCCCGGCTCATGCCGGTAACCTGGCCATTGAGTTTGGTTGCAAACATCCTGAGAAAATGTCCAGCCAGAAGTGGTATGTCTTTTTTTCGTTCGCGCAGCGGCGGCAGTTTGATAGTAAAAATATTCAGGCGGTAAAAAAGATCTTCCCTGAATTTTCCTTCATCCACTTCTGTTTGCAGATCACGGTTGGTTGCGGTAATAATGCGCACGTTTACGCGTGTCGATTTGGTATCACCAACCCGGATGAACTCGCTGGTTTCCAGTACGCGCAGTAATTTGGCCTGTAGCTCAAACGCCATTTCACCGATTTCATCGAGGAAAAGCGTACCCCCGTCTGCTTCTTCGATGAGTCCTTTTTTATCTTTTACTGCATTCGTGAAGGCGCCAGCCATATGCCCGAATAATTCGCTTTCGAGCAGTTCCTTATTGAATGAACTGACGTTGAGCGCTAAAAAAGGCTGGGCCGCGCGTTTGCTTCCGTAATGTATGGCCTGGGCAAAAACTTCTTTGCCAGTTCCGGTTTCACCCAGCAACAATACGGTGGCGTCTGTCGGTGCCACTTTTCTGGCCAGTTCAATGGATTCGCGGATCAGTTCCGATTGGCCCAGGATGTTTTCAAAAGTGTATTTCTTTTCCACCTGTTTTTCCAACTGCGATACGCGTATCTGTAGTCGCTGTTTTTCCATGGCGCGATCGAGAAGGGGAATGATGCGGTCATTGTCATCACCTTTGGTGAGATAGTCAAAAGCGCCGTTTTTGATGGCCAGCACTCCGGTCGGAATATTTCCGTAAGCGGTCAGCATGATGATTTCGATAAGCGGAAAACGGGATTTGATCTTTTCCAGGAAATCAATGCCATTCCCATCCGGCAGTTTTACATCGCAGAGAATAACCTGGATGGGTTCCTTTTCCAATATCCTGAAACCGGCTTTCAGGGAGTCGGCCTCATAAACGGTATATCCTTCCAGGCCAATGATGCGCTTCAATAAATGACGCAATTTTTCTTCGTCGTCGATCAGGAGGATATGTCCCCGGTTCATTATTCAAATTTGAATCAAAGCTATTGAATTGTCTGATGAGTAGAATTGCTTGTTTACGGAATAATGAAATGGCTCATGACCCGATCACCTGTTTTGATTGTATATTTAACCTGGAGCACCGGGTAAACGCTGAAACCCAAATCCCGATTCATGAAAAAAATTAAAGCAAGCGGACTGCTACTCATTGCCGCATCGGCATTTGTACTGTCGGGATTATTTTGTTTCATTGATCCCCTGAAGGCCTATGTGTACCTGGTTAAATTTTCCGGCCTGGTATTGCTGTTGAATGGTGTCGTATTACAGATCGCCTCTTCGTCGGCACATATTTCTTTCATCGGTGAAAAAAGAAGCATGCGGGTTGAAAGTATCCTTGACTTTATTTTCGGATTGCTGCTGTTGTTCAACCCATTTATGACCTTCATTTTATATCCGATGCTGATCGGCTATTGGATGCTTTGTTTTGGACTTATTAAGATCGGTGTATCGCTGCTGGTGAGGAAAAAAGTCGGCGGCTGGCTTTTTATTTTGGCCATTGGTCTGCTGGCCATAGCTTTTGCCATCGGCATCATCAATGCACCTTCCACACGCGCTAAAGATATTACCCTGATCATCGGAGCTTTTTTTGTAGTCCTGGGTTCGGTATTGTTTTATGATGCGATAAAATTGAAACGCATGCATGAAACTGTTGACCTGCTTTTTTAATGATGGTTTATAAATAACTCAGCCACCATTTATCACGGTGAGACGATTTGTACCGGTCATACCATTTACAAAGCGGGTATAGCAGGAGCACAATGCTGATCCAGATCAGATAAACAACGCCCAGGCCGAAACCATAACCCCGCAATCCGGGTATACCACTGATCCAGCTGTTAAAACCAGTCATCACTGTCCAATTATATCCGATCAACACGGCAGCCAGCATGGCAATAAGGTGAATAAGGAAAATGTGGAGTAAATAATAGAATAGGGGAACCCTTCCATACACCGAGATGAAGCGACTAAATCCATTCGAAACATGTTCTGTCAGTGCCAGAAAAATAAATGCGGCTCCCTCGGTAACCAAAAGGTAATCCAGTGAAGGAGGGTATTTGGAAATATTTATAAAAGACAGAAAACTCAGTATGGTGGATGCCTGTGTTGTCCAGGGGTGAAGGTCTCCGTACACATTGATGGCCCGAAGGATTACAAAAAGTACCAGGGAACCGATACCCAACTGCAGTAAGATTTTTCTTCGCCTGACCGGGTCGAATCCATTAGCGAATATAGACCCGAGGCAATATCCCAGGGCCATCACGCCAGACCAGGGGATGATGTGATAGGCTTCCCCAATTTGTATGGAGCCAATGGAAAAAACCTTCCGTTCATGTAACATGCCCCAGAAAAAACCGGAAGCATTATGCTCATTGAAGTGAATTGGATCCAGCAGGTTATGCCCCGCCACCATGATCAGCCCGATCCAGAAAATGAGTTTCCGGGGTAACAACACCAATCCTGCCAGAATGATCATACTCAGGCCCAGTACCCAGATCACACCAAAAATGAAAAAATTAAAATAGATATTGAAGAACCAGCCGAAATTTACGATGGTCTGTTCCAGTATGATCAGCCAAATCCCCCTCTTTAAAAGAAAAACGGCCAGTTCTTTTTTCGTCTTCCGCTGGCCCGAAATAAACGAAGAAGTTCCAGCGAGTAAAATAAATATGGGTGCGCAGAAATGCGTGATCCAACGGGTAAAATAAAGTATAACTGTTGTTTTTTCTAAATTCAGTGGATCGTATGTAAATGCGTCTGCATGAAAATAATCCCGGGTATGGTCAAGGGCCATAATGATCATGATCAGTCCTCTTAAAATGTCTATGGACTGAATTCGGGCAGGTTTAAGTGTATTCATCTGTCGGGTTTACTGGGATGGAAAGTTATGAAATTCCGGAAATCCGGACGGGTGACGGTTTGCGAAAGGTGAATTTCGAAATCAGTTGTATTTTTAGGAAAGCACTTTTACAACGATTGTTCATCCCAAAACTCATTTTTATGAACTGGAAATTGATTGTTCAACTTTCCCTATTCGGTCTGGCCATGGCCATTGCTACCGTATATTGGATCCCCTCCCGCCTGGAACCCGTCTTCTGGATTGCCATTTTTATCATCTGCGCTTACCTGATCGCCCGGAATTGTATAGGGAATTTTTTCCTGCATGGTCTTTTGGTCAGTATTTTGAACAGTGTCTGGATCACTGCCTTTCACGTCTTATTATATAGGACCTATATCGACGGCCATTCCAGGGAAGCTGAAATGCTGTTGGCCACTCCGATGCCCAAACATCCCAGGTTGATGATGTTATTCACCGGACCCGTCGTAGGGATTATTTCTGGTTTGGTTTTGGGACTCTTTGCATTTATTGCTTCAAAAATCTGGAAACCCAGGGTAGCTGTCTGATAACCCAATAAAAAAACCACCAGCTTTTGCCGGTGGTTTATAATAGAAGACTAAAGGGGTCCTAATTCTGTAACATCACGGTGTCCAACGAATGGATCACACCGTTCGTTGCCTGCACGTCATGGCCCTGAATTTTTGCGCCGTCGATCGATGTATTACCATCTTTTACACGCACCACCAGGCTTTTGCCATTCACTGTTTTCAGCTTTTCGCCATCCTTCAGATCAATAAAATTTACTTTGCCGGCCACTACATGATGATTGATCAAGTCAATCAGTTTTGTTTTATTTTCCGGCTTCAATAAATTTGCCATTACGCTTTTATCGAGTTTTTCGAAGGCGGTATCAGTAGGAGCAAATACGGTAAAGGGGCCTTTGCCGCTGAGCACCTGATCCAATCCTGAAGCAAGAACCGTTTTTTTCAATGTTGTCATGTTCTTTTCCACGTTAACAAGCTGCGCGATATTTGACATTTTGTTTTTTTTTATCTGCCGGTAGAATAACCGGCAACGATGTAATGTAGGCCCGCCCGTAACCGCCCCGCTGTTAATGTTTGATCTTTACCTGCAACTGCCGGTTTCGAACTGTTAAAAGAACCATTTGGGCATTTTCTTACTCAGTATGACAACAGATATATTTTCATGTATATTTAATAGGTAATATCTAAAAATGAAGAAACTACTGTTTGTTGCGTTTTTGTTTCCCCATGTTTTTGTCTACTCCCAGATTCCAGAGGCGAATTACCCGGTCGATTCCGCATCGGTAGAACATACTGGTGTTCCGAAAGGGGAACTGATCAAATTATCATTCGACAGTTCGAAAATATTTCCGGGGACCACAAGAGACTATTGGATTTATGTCCCTCAGCAATATAAAACCGATCAACCGGCCTGTGTTTACGTGAACCAGGACGGAATACAATGGAATGCGCCTACCGTGTTCGACAACCTGATTTACCAAAAACAAATGCCGGTGACTATTGGTATTTTCATTTCACCCGGGATTGTAAAACCGGATGATCCGGCAGATGCGCTGAATCGGTTCAACCGCAGTTTTGAATATGATGGTCTCGGGGATGCATATGCGCGTTTTCTTCTTGAAGAATTATTACCCGCAGTTGAAAAGCAGCATACGAAAGATGGCAGGTCGATCCGGCTTTCCAAAAACGGAAATGACCGGGCCATCGGTGGCTCCAGCAGTGGCGCGGTCTGTGCTTTTACCGTGGCCTGGGTGCGGCCTCTGGAATTTTCGAAAGTTTTTTCCGCTATCGGAACCTATGTTGGTTTGCGCGGCGCAGATCGTTACCCGACCCTCGTCAGAAAATTTGAACCCAGGCCCATACGAATATTTATGCAGGATGGATCCAATGATCTGAATATTTATGCTGGGGACTGGTGGATGGCTAACCAGACCATGGAACGTGCTTTTGTTTTTTCTGGTTATGATGTGAAACATGTATGGGGTGAAGGGGCGCATAGTGGAAAACAGGGCGGCTCCGTTTTTCCTGAAGCCATGCGCTGGTTGTGGAGGGACTGGCCGCAAAACATCAAACCCGGAGTTACCAAAAATCAAGTCCTGTCTGACATCCTGATTCCGGGTGAGGACTGGCAGCTGGTCGGCGAGCATTATACGTTTACCGAAGGTGCAGCTGTGAACGCTGCCGGTGAAGCTTTTTTCCAGGACATACCCAATTCCAAAACCTACCAGGTTGATCTGAATCGAAAACTTGCTGAACTCAGTTTGAATGCCAAACGTGCGAGTGGCACTTCCTTTGGGCCTGATAGCAGAAGATATGTGATTGCCGGAGCCACGAAACAGGTGATCGCTTATGACGGGAAAGGTGGAGAAACGATAATTGCTGATAGTATTTCGGGCAACGATATTGTGGTTGCCCATAACGGAAATATTTATGTAACCGCACCTGATGGTATTGAAAAGCCCAGCAGGTTATACCTGATTCGTCCGGGAGGGGAAAAATTAGTAGTAGATGAAGGTTTGAAATTTGCAAACGGACTTTGTTTTACCCCGGATCAGTCAGAATTGTATGTCACCGAGTCGGCGACCCACTGGGTCTGGATTTATAAAGTGGAACCAGATGGGAAACTGTCATTTAAACAAAAATATGGCTGGTTGCATGTACGGGATGTGGACGAGAATGCCTGGTCAGACGGATTGCGGTGCGATACAGCCGGCAGGGTATATGTAACAACGAAAATGGGATTGCAAATTATGGATCAGGCGGGCCGCGTCAATGCGATCATTCCCATTCCCGCGGGTCAGCCTTCAAATCTTTGTTTCGCAGGGAAAGATTTCGATACCATGTATCTCACAGCCGGCGATAAAGTGTACCGGCGAAAATTCAGAACACGGGGAGCCAATAATTTTGATAAACCATATAAGCCTGCGACACCGAGACTTTAGTCAGGATGTTGTCCCCGAATCATTGACATGCGGCTTAATTGTTGTAGAAAATAGGCGAGTGGGATTAATTTATTTTTTCCAATCGTGCAACCATTGCTCAGCATCTTCCTTTCCTTCCTGGTCTTTTTGCACCACTCGTTGCAGAAGTTGTTTTGCGGAGTCGGCGTCACCGGGTTGGTTGCGGATCATCAGTGTAATGGCCTGGTTCAATAAGGCGGGATTGGATAACAGCGTATAGGTTTCAAGCTGTCTGAAGTAGATCAATGCTTTATTGTAGTCCTTCAAACGCAATGCAGCGAGCCCCGCATCAAGCCTC
>DATCAO010000259.1:0-2630 GCA_036512575.1 Puia sp. | reverse complement strand
ATTTTAAGAAGAAGAAGAAATCCCAATAAGCAGATCTTTATGATCACGGATGGAAAACCGACCTGCCTGAAATCCGGTAAACGGTATTATAAAAACAGTTTCGGACTGGACCGGAAAATTACCGCCCGATGCCTCAACCTGGCCGCCCAATGTAAAAAACTCAAAATCCCCATCACGACCTTTATGATCGCCAGCGATCCGTATTTACAACGCTTTGTAACGGAATTCACGGAGACCAATAACGGTAAGGCCTTTTTTGCTTCGCTGGACCACCTCGGCGCTTTCATCTTCAGGGATTTTGAAAACGGAAAAAGAAAAACGGTATATTGAATAAGGCCTAACGCTTAACGCTTAAAGCCTAACGCCTACGGTCAACGGTCAACGAAAAAGGAATCTTACAACTCATTCGACTGCTAAAAATTTAAAATGAACATCGAAAAAATAAAAACGCTGGGTGATCTGAAGAAGTCGGGATACAAACACCGATCGGTAAAGGAAGAAGTGCGCGCCAATCTTTTACTGAACCTGAAGGCCAAGGAAAACAGCTTTCCGGGCATTGTGGGCTATGAAGATTCTGTAATCCCCGATACGGAACGGGCGCTGCTTTCAAGACACAATATTCTTTTTCTCGGTTTGCGCGGACAGGCGAAAACCCGTATGGCCCGGCAGATGATCAATCTCCTGGACGAATATATTCCTTATGTGGAAGGCAGTGAGATCAACGACGATCCGGCAGCGCCGATTTCAAAATATGCCCGCGATCTGATTAAGAAAAAAGGTGATGATACACCCATCTCCTGGCTGCACCGCAGCGAAAGGTACAGCGAAAAACTCGCCACGCCCGACGTGAGCGTGGCCGACCTGATCGGGGATATTGATCCGATCAAGGCCGCGAATATGCGTTTGAATTTCGCTGATGAAGAAGTGATTCATTTTGGCATCATCCCGAAAAGCAACCGTGGCATCTTCGTCATCAATGAAATCCCGGATCTGCAGGCCCGCATCCAGGTTTCCTTATTTAATATCCTGGAAGAAGGCGATATTCAGATCCGCGGTTTCAAACTGCGCATGCCCCTGGATATTTTATTTGTATTCACCGCCAATCCCGAAGATTATACCAATCGCGGTTCCATCGTTACGCCGCTGAAAGACCGCATCGAAAGCCAGATCCTCACGCATTATCCGAAAAGCATTGATCACGCGCTGCTGATCACGGAACAGGAAGCTGAAATTACCGACGACCAAAAGATCCGCGTGAAGATCAGTGATATGGTGAAACGCATCATCGAGCAGGTAGCTTTTGAAGCACGCGGCAGCGAATTCGTAGATAAAAAAAGTGGTGTCTCCGCCAGGCTCACCATTGCTGCCTATGAAAACGCGGTGAGTGCTGCTGAAAGAAGAGGACTACTCAACAACGAAAAAGAAACGCAGGTCTGGATGAGCGACCTGGTCGGCATCATTCCATCCATAACAGGTAAAATCGAATTAGTATACGAAGGAGAACAGGAAGGTCCCTACCAGGTGGCTTTCAACCTGCTTGAAAAAGCATTCCGTTCCCAGTTCGTCAATTATTTTCCCAACCCGGAATTATTTAAAAAGAGGAAAGGCGCCGCCGGAGAAGAAAATCCGTACAAACCCATCACCGGATGGTTCGACAAAGGCAATCACCTGGATGTGTTTTTCAATGCGAAGGACGATGACAAAATAAGACTGCTCTATAAAGTGGACGGACTCCACGCCTTTGTGAAAAAACATTTCCGCAATGCCAATGAAAAAGAAATGGCCCTGCTGATGGAATTTGTGTTGCACGGTCTTTCTGCTTACAGCATGATCAGCAAAAAAGTAGTGGAAGGAAAAATTGAATTCAAAGACCTGATCGGCTCGATGATGAATATGACTCCGGACTCTGCGTACGGGTCGGAGGAGGAAGACTTTGGGTAAATTCAAATGAATTAATAGGCTTGTACCACGACAGTTGTATTGGAGTTCTCGGTTAAATTTTTATTTTTGCATTATTAATCTTCTTATGAGTTCCGTTTCGATTACCAAATTGTATGAACTTCTGATCCCAAAACTAGGCAGGGAAACAGCTGAAAACCTGGCAAGTTATGTAGAAGAAAAAATAAGGGATAGTTTTAACGATAAAACACAAATATTGGCTACTAAAATAGACTTAGCCAACGCTAAAACTGATACCATCAAATGGATGTTCATCTTCTGGATCGGTCAAATCGGAGCGACTTTTGGTTTATTCCTTCTCTATTTGAAAAAGTAATGTCCATGTAGTCCAAAGACCAATTGCCCATTGAAAAAATCAATTGACAATTGACAATTAACAATTAACAATTGACAATTGACAATTAAAATACGTTCACTTCTCTCTCCAATGAAATACCAAATTTCTTGTGAACGGAAGCTTCCACTTTTTCGCTGAGCTCAAGTATTTCCCTTCCGGTGGCTTTTCCATAGTTCACCAGCACCAGCGCCTGGTCCTTATGTACACCGGCATCACCCATGCGGTATCCTTTCCAGCCGCATCGTTCAATCAACCATCCCGCGGCGAGTTTGACAGATTGATCTTCGTGCGGATAAGCCGGAATATCGGGATATTTCGAAGAGAGGGAAAGAAA
>DATCAO010000258.1:0-2539 GCA_036512575.1 Puia sp. | reverse complement strand
ATGATGCGGTCGAATGCAGACCTGTCTACCGTCAAATCTTTTATTACAGGAAAAGCATTCGCGCGCCAGGGTTCAATCGTAATGGTATCACCGTCTTTATAGGCCCGCATATGCAGCTGACAGGTGGTATTGGCATGCCAGGGTCCGTGTGGTCTTCCATTGATATACATCGAACAGGTTCCGCAGATACCTTCGCGGCAGTCGTGGTCGAAAGCCACCGGGTCCTGCCCTTCCCGGATCAGCCTTTCATTGAGCACGTCCATCATTTCCAGGAAAGACATTTCAGAAGAAATGTCTTCTACCTTGTAGGATTCGAAACGACCTTCCGTTTCTGCATTTTTTTGTCTCCAGATTTTAAGAGTCAGATTCATTTTGTAATGCTCCATAGAAATAGTTCGTTTTTATTCTATTGATCTGTGAATTCCCTCCCATATTCCCATATTTTACTTATAGCTCCGCTGCGAAGGTTTAGCTACTTCAAAAATCAAAGTTTCCTTATGCAATTCCCACTCATGTTCTGATTTGAATTCCCAGGCCGATACAAATGTGAATCGTTCATCATCCCGTTTGGCTTCTCCTTCCTCGGTCTGCATTTCTTCACGAAAATGACCACCGCAGCTTTCATTCCGGTTCAGCGCATCTACACACATCAGTTCTCCCAATTCAATAAAATCCGCCACCCGGTTTGCTTTGTCGAGCTCGGGATTCATTTCCAGGATATCCCCGGGGATTTTCAAGTCGCTGTAAAATTCTTTTTTCAATTGTCTGATTTCCTCTATTGCTTCGCGCAAACCCGCGGCATTGCGGGCCATCCCGCATTTTTCCCACATGATCTTTCCGAGTTGCTTATGGAAATGGTCTACCGTTTTTGTGCCGCCGATTTGTTTCAATGCCAGCATCCGGTCAGCTACATTTTTTTCTGCCTGCTCAAATGCCGGATGATCGATAGGAATTTCTTTTGTCCGGATTTCATCACTCAGAAAATTCCCGATCGTGTAGGGTATAACAAAATAACCATCAGCAAGTCCCTGCATCAGGGCTGAGGCGCCCAGGCGGTTAGCGCCGTGGTCTGAAAAATTGGCCTCTCCGAGGCAATACAGTCCGGGAATGGTGGTCATGAGTTCATAATCGACCCAGAGACCTCCCATGGTATAATGTACAGCGGGATAGATGCGCATGGGCAATTCGTACGGATTTTCACCAGTGATCTTTTCGTACATATCGAAAAGATTTCCATACTTTTCTTTTACCACTTCCTTTCCGTGCAAACGGATGATTTCCGGTGACGGATTTGCAATTCCGTTTTTATTACATTCCACCTTACCATAACGCATAATCGCTTCCGCATAATCCAGGTAAACAGCCTGCCTCGAAGTTCCCACGCCATAACCTGCATCACAACGTTCTTTCGCTGCACGACTGGCCACATCCCTGGGTACCAGATTGCCAAAAGCCGGATACCTTCGTTCCAGATAATAATCTCTTTCTTCTTCCGGGATCTCACTGGGTTTACGGCTGTCGTTTTGTTTTTTCGGAACCCAGATGCGACCGTCATTCCGAAGGGATTCGGACATCAGCGTCAGTTTGGACTGGTAATCTCCTGACACGGGAATGCAGGTCGGATGGATCTGTGTAAAGCAGGGATTGGCAAAATAAGCGCCCAGTTTATGCGCCTTCCAGGCTGCAGTAACATTACAACCCATCGCATTGGTTGATAAATAAAACACATTCCCGTATCCGCCACTGCATAACAAAACGGTGTGTCCAAAATGTCTTTCCAGTTTACCATTCACCAGGTTTCGTGTAATGATTCCCCGAGCCTTGCCATCTATTAAAACGAGTTCCTGCATCTCATGGCGGGAATACATGGTTACATTGCCCAGGGCAACCTGTCTTTCCAATGCCTGGTAAGCGCCGATCAGTAATTGCTGACCGGTTTGCCCCGCAGCATAAAATGTACGCTGCACCTGGGTTCCTCCGAAGGAGCGGTTACTGAGCAGACCGCCATATTCCCTGGCGAATGGAACACCTTGTGCCACGCACTGGTCAATGATGTTGGTACTGACTTCGGCAAGTCTGTGTACATTGGATTCACGAGAACGATAGTCACCTCCTTTCACCGTATCATAAAATAAACGGAATACGCTGTCGCCGTCGTTCTGATAATTTTTTGCTGCATTAATCCCTCCCTGCGCGGCAATACTGTGAGCCCGCCGGGGAGAATCCTGGAAACAATAGGCTTTTACTTTGTATCCCAGTTCAGCCAGGGATGCTGCCGCTGATGCTCCTGCAAGTCCGGTGCCGACAATGATGATTTCGATCTTGCGTTTATTGGCCGGGTTCACCAGCTTCGCATGTCCTTTATATTCATCCCATTTTTGCTCCAGTGGTCCGGCAGGAATTTTTGAGTCGAGCATGAAAGACAATTTGGAAATTTGAAAATTTGAAAATGAAACTAACTCACCCAGCCCACAATAACGGATATCGGCATCATGGCGAAGGCCAGCGACACGATCACAGCAAATCCAAAACCGACACC
>DATCAO010000257.1:0-3902 GCA_036512575.1 Puia sp. | reverse complement strand
TTTCAGCAGTCTGACCGAAAGATTTTCGTAATGGAATTGGAGCTTCCCCTTTGCCCGTGTATTCGTGGCATCCAAATGATAATTCAGTCCGTTGATCCTGCCTTTTTTTAATTCTGCGAGCGCCATGGGCCTGAGCAGAACGTTCAGGGTGGGGGCATCCATTTCTCCGAGGCTCGCATCCATACTAAAAATTCCCCGTCGGTCATTTAATCGAAGGCGTATTTGAGCTGTAAAAGGAGAAGCGTTCAGAAAGTCAGCATGGAATCGTACCAGCATTTGATTATTCTGCCGGATAAATTCCGGCATGTTGGTGACCTGTTCGATTGACGCCTGCACATGAAAAAAAGCGACTTTCCCGCTGCTGTCCGATTGGTCATTTTTTTCCTTGTATTCGATATAGCTGTTCCTGATCTTGATTTTTTTTACACAAACCGGAACAGGCAAATGCATGATGGATTCCTGCGGGTAGTCATGGGTTCTGTCCACTGAATCATGGGGCATGGACTTATCCCGGAAAATATGCAAAGAGAGTCCTTCGATATCCAGGCTGTCTGCTTTTAGTTGCTGGTAGAGCAGGCCGGCACGACTGATGCCCCTCAGGTCCATGCTTTCTACAACCAGGTCGAAACGGTCTATGGAAAAATGATGGGATTTTGCAAATTCAGTTTCAGACATTCGCGTTTTTAACCTGACAGGTCCGGTATGAAATATACCGGTCTTGCTGTCAAAATCCAATCCGTTAACCTGAAGATTATAGTTTCCCTTCGTAATCGGCAATTCGATTTTATCGCTATGAATAGTCAGATCCCTGGAAAAAAGAATCTGGGTACTATCATTTTGCTTCAGGCTGTCTATTTCAATTCCGCTGAATAGTACACTGAGTCCTTCCACTTTACCACGTAGTTTTTTTGAATTCATGTCCACCAGGATCAGATTGGCATTCCTCAGAATTACACTGTCGGCCATGATGCTTTTCAGGTTGCCGAGCAACTGGCGATAAACTGCTGCGCTCAAATCTGTTTTTGTATCAGCCTTTTTCTTTTCTTCTGCAGGTTTGCCCAGCCTGACCTCAACTTCTGCATCTTGCAGCTCGATCTTATGCGCGCTGATCTCTTTATTCAATAAGGCCTTGGGTGTCTTTACACCAGTAATGATCAGTTTGGGGATGTGAATATAAAAGAGGTTTTCCGGCTGGATGTGTTGCGCCTTCATGGTTTCGAAAGTCGAACTGTCTGGCAACATCACTACATTACTTACTGAAATATTACCCAGTGCTTCATTGATGACCAGATTTTCGTAACTGATCCGATAGAGTCCGCCGGACTTATTGGTCACCAGATTGTCGAGCTTTTTATTTGCCAGCCGGTATTTAAAATTCCGCCAGAAGAAAAAAGTTATTGTAGTGATAACCGTAATGATCATTAAAATATAAATCCGTCGTTTACGGGAGATTTTTTTTTCCATAGTTGTTTGTTAATTGCCAAGGCGACTGATCCGGCCGGATCCGGGCAAACAGGATCGGGTTCAAATTTTTGCCGACCCAAAACGCACTCAGTTATAGAAAGAGGTGGCAGATGGATATTTCAACTCTGCGGGAATTTTTGAAAAATGGGAGTCAGCTGTGGATTGGGAAAGCTGGAACCACCGGTAGATTTTTTGTTTAACCTGGCGGAGGATATCTTTCGCTGATGCCCCGGCTGGTGCATTTTCCACATAGTCAGCATGAGATATTTTTACTTTAATGAGAACGGAATCATTTTCTCTTACCTGTTTTTTAATTTGTTCGTTCAGACATTCCACATTGTTGATTTCCTCAGGATCATTCACGAGGAAGGCCATTCCAAAAATCTTTAAATAATAGTCGCGCCCTTTACGAAAAAAATCCAGCTTTACCGGAAAATTCCGGTCAAATGCATGGATAAACTGGGAGGGTTTCGGAATGATAAACCACAGATGACCCAGCTCATCCGCTTCAAGCACTTTTACCAGACAACTCGGGATCTTCAGTACCGCGTCGCTCATAGAGAAAAACAACGCATTTTCCAGATCCCTCACTTTCTCCTGAATAAAGGTTACGGGCAGGTAGCCAAACATAAATTTGTTTTAGAAACTGGTTCAAATTAAGGACCATCCTGTCATTTTGAATGATTAGCTATGAATACCCGTTAATAAATTATTTACAATCAGACTGTAATGACAATAACTTTCATAGTATTCCCACTAAGAGAATCGCGTGCAGCATCATTTCGAGTAAATATTTCCCCAAACCAGTGGCCTGAACCGGTCTATTAGTTGGCCTCGTTCTGTTCTTAATCGGTAAATTCGCGATAAGGTTTAATTATTGCCGTTCTAAAATCGGAACAATTAGAGGTAAAGCAAGGTCGACGCGATTCTGATGTTTTGAATCTGTTATTCTTCCATCATGATATATCCCTGTGCCTTTTACCTGGTTGTTCCTGCAGAAATCCGCAGTCGTCCGATGGGGAATGATCACCAACGGACGAGTAAAAAATGAATTGACGGAACCATGGTGATCACACATTAAATCCCCAAAACTGAATTGAAAGTAAATATTACCACTCCGATACAGGAATTCATTTCTCAGTTGCGTATATCCTTCCTGGGTGATGATTTGTTGCATAAGTACGATAATGAAAAAGCGCCGATACGGTCTGAACTCTTCAGCCTGGAACAATTGGAAACCTATGCGCGCACCCTGGCTAAAAACCATCAGCTGACCATTGATCATCCTTCAGAACAGTTACTCAAAAGACTGGCGGAAAATGAGGAAATCCTGCTGGAAGTGCATAACCTGCTCACAGCCTCTGCCAAAGAAAATAAAAGAATCACACCGGCCGGCGAATGGTTGCTGGATAATTTTTATCTGATAGAAGAACAGATTTACACCGGGAAAAAACATTTACCGAAGGGATATAGTAAGGGATTGCCACAGCTGGCCAAAGGTCCCTCGGCCGGCCTGCCCCGGGTATACGATCTCGCACTCGAACTCATTGCACACAGCGACGGGAGGGTCGATCTGAAAAGCCTCACCAGTTTCACCGCGGCTTACCAGGAAACTTCTGAATTGAAGTTGGGAGAATTATGGGCGATCCCCATCATGCTCAGGCTTGCACTAATCGAAAATCTCAGGAGGCTTGCTGCGCTGATCGCGAAAAACCGGATCAATAAAAATCTTGCAGATTACTGGGCTGATCAGATGACGGAAACAGCAGAAAAAGATCCGAAAAGTCTTATCCTGGTTATCGCCGACATGGCCCGGTACGGGCCGCCGCTGGAGAGTTCTTTCGTGGCGGAACTGACACGCAGGCTGGTCGGCAAGGGCGCCGCATTTTCTCTGCCGATCAGCTGGATCGAGCAACGTCTTTCGGAAAAAGGGATGACCAGTGATGAACTGGTTCATGTAGAAAATCAAAAACAGGCAGCAGACCAGGTTTCTATCAGCAACAGCATCGGAAGTCTCCGGTTTCTAAGCAACAATAACTGGCGGGATTTTGTTGAACATATCAGCGTGGTCGAAAAAATACTGGCGTCAGAACATACAGGAATATATCCCTTAATGGATTTTCATACACGTGATGAATACCGGCATAGTGTTGAGCGGATCGCAAAATACAGCAGCTTATCTGAATCAGCCATTGCCCACCGGGCTTTACAATTTGCTAATAACGGATTACGCAACCAGCCGGAATATGCCCGTGCCGGCCATATCGGATATTATCTTATAGGCAAAGGGTTTAATCTCTTTACAAAAGAATCGGGCGCGCGGTTCCCCATGTTGCAGCGTGCAAAACAAACCGGTCAGCGAATGCCTTTGCTTCTATATGCAGGAACGGCCTTCCTGCTCGCGATGATTATGGCCGGCACACTCGTGTTTCGCAACT
>DATCAO010000256.1:0-2722 GCA_036512575.1 Puia sp. | reverse complement strand
TGAAGAAAATATCCGGGCTGTGCTTGCTTTTATTCGTCCTTATAAAAATGTTATTGATTACGAATTGCTTCCTTATTTCCGTTACGGGGAAAGTAAATATGGATTCCTGGGCCGTGTTTATGAGCTGGCAGACTTTGAACCACCGACACATGAATCGCTCGTTAAACTACGGGCCATCATTGATGAGGCATTCGGGCGTGTTAAACAAACCAAAATAGGTGATAAATAAATTCCATAATTAAACCCAAAAGGAGGAACCATAATATTTCGCCCCGGGGCAAAGTCGCTTGCCAACCGCGCCTCCATGATCTGCGAAAAAAAGCTGACTATACACATGAAAATAGACTTAAAAAAAATCAAAACGAAAGCCCTTGCGGAATTTAAGTCCGCATTTTTCCTTACCATTTATTTTGCTGCTTTCTTTGGCTCGCTGACTACCTACAAACGACTGGTTCTCGCCAACCATAATATCTCCTTTGCTGAATACGGGATTTCATTGATTGATGCATTGATCCTGGCAAAAGTTCTCCTGATTGGACAGGCCTTCCGGGTTGGTTCGCGTTTTAATGACCGTCCTTTAATCATCCCAGCATTATACAAAACCTTTTGTTTTAGTATTATCGTGCTTGTGCTCTCTTTGACGGAACGGATCATCAAAGGGTTATGGTCGGGAAATAACTGGGCAGATATAGTGAATCACACTATTGCCGAAAAATGGACCATCCTTTCCCGTATCGTGATGATGTATTTTGCGTTCATTCCGTTATTTGCATTTTGGGAAATCAATCGCGTGATTGGCGGAGGAACTTTACGTAAAATCTTTTTTGAGCCGCGGGCTCCCGGAGACAAAATGCCTATTGCCCGCGATGATGCAAACTTAATATCATAGTCAAATAACCTACTACATGCCAACTGTCTTCGTCATCTGTGCCGGACATGAGCAGATAGGGGCACTACCATCTTTTTCACTTTGGTCAGCGAAGTCGGGTTAAGAAAATTTACCGAATCTTCGGAATATCAGATGATGAATAGCGCCTTCGATGCTCTGGATTATAGATCAGTCATTCACAAGGAATATATCCGGGCGGAAGTTACTGGAACAGAATTGACAAATCAAAGCCATGTGTCAAACTAGAACTGATTTTTACTGATTTGACATAACAGCTACTTATGATAAAGGTCATATTCCGAAATAATGTAAATCAAGGACTGGTAGAAAATACTTTTTGAACATTTACCAATGTTTAGCAGCTTTTATGGAGTCGATTTGTTCAAATTTGATTGGACAAACCCCCTTTAAAATGAAGAAATTGAATGTAGCTTACAAGAAATAATAACGATCATTTAATATTTCGGTCATTTCTTATATCGGATGATGACCGTTGTTGAATATTACGCTTAATGAATAGCATAGACTCTTTTTTTTACAATACTAACTTAACCGTCCTGATTCTGGTTTTATTTATCGGAATGATGGCTTTACTTAAGCTTGGATCTTTGGTAGGTGATAAACTTCGCAAACCAATAGACGAGAAAAATAATTCTATAAACACAACAATTGTAGGATCTGTTCTGGCTCTTTTCGCCTTCCTTCTGGGATTTACATTCAGTATGAGCGGAAACCGTTTTGAAACCCGCCGAATCAATAATATTACGGAAGCTAATGCCATCGGAACGGCTATTTCCAGGGCGGACCTTTATCCGCCACCAGTAAGGGATTCGTTTCGCAGTGATTTTAAGCAATATACGCTTGCACGTATCCATTATTTTGAACTGGACAATGATTTGACCGGTATAAACAATGCTAATCAACAAGCGAAGCAGTACGCCACATTCATCTGGAACAGAGCTTCTGCTCTTGCTTTGAAATCGCAAACTGTCTTTCCGGCAAATCTGATGGTTCCGGCATTAAATGAAATGATGGACAGCGCAAACTCCAATAACTACGGAGAAAAATTCAGGGTGCCGGATCCGATTATTATCCTACTGCTGTCTATTTCTCTTGTCTGCGCTTTTTTTGTCGGATATTATACAGTTAATAAAGACTGGTTTAACAGGATCATGGTTTTCGGGTTTTGTCTTTTGAGTTGCCTGGTTATTTACACGACGATCGACCTCGATAATTCGAGAACCGGTTTTATTAAACATCATACCAGTCTGCAGGCTTTTACTGATTTAATACAGGTATTTGATCATCCCTGACAAGTTCACAGAACTGATAAAAAGCGAACTCATGTTCATAAGCCTTTAAATAAAACATTGACCTGTTTATATCCTTTTTCTTAATCAAAGACATTGGATGATTGTCTTCTTTGAATAATAGTCCTATTGTAGAGATTTAAGATTCTATTTTTATAAATCATTTGACAGTAATTCCATCAACCGGTAGTTGATATAATAGGTAGTCCTTCCCATTTTTTGGGGTTTAACAATCTTCGCATCTGTCAGTTTCTTAAGCCACAAAGAGGCAGTTTGGCGACGGCGATTTTTCTTTTTTCAGGCAATTCAATTTTCAAATAGGGTATGGTGAATAACAGTTGCAGCAATTCATAACTAAATGAGGAGCCCAACGCTTGCTTCATTTGTTTTTCATAAACTTCTTTCAGCGACAGCATGGCCCTGATTTTTTTGGTCGTAAGCTGGGCTGTTTCGATGAGGGCCGTAAGCAGGTACATGACCCAGTCATGCCAGTTTTCTTTTTCTGTAACTCCTCTTAATAACT
>DATCAO010000255.1:0-6080 GCA_036512575.1 Puia sp. | reverse complement strand
GCCGCTTTCGCAGGAATATGTGTATTATCGTCGGTTATGGCTACTTCGGGAAATGCCGGAAAGGTAAAAAAGGACGCAGGGAGGGAACAGGTGATCAGGGATTCGGTTCCGGGTAAAAAAAAGGACACCAGCAGTTATCCGAAAAGGGATACAACTGCACGCCTGGATCAGCAACAGCATTAAATCCGCTGGTTGCGATTATCGGGTTTCTGGACGGATAAACCATGAAAACAACGATGGTTCCATTGAGCCATCGTTGTTTTTTTGTTCACAGCGGGAACAGCTTTAGCAAGACGCGCAGTCAATGCGTCTATTTGGACACACAGATGAGTGGAGATCATTTAGTGGAATAATTTTTTCTTTAGTTTATTCCGATACCTGAAAAAAATATTTATTGCGGGCCAGATCAGGAAATATACAAAACCCGCTAAACCGGAGAAACCAACGGTTAAAAATAACGCTGTCAGCAAAGAACAAATTCCTACCGACACCATAATAATCATCCGGTACATCGTGGAACCGCAGTCGAATCTTTCCACCGGAGTCATTCCCAATAGGGCAGATTTTTTCCTGGCGCGGAAATACATCAGAAAGAAAAGAAAATAAATAGCGATAAATCCCAATGCATAAATGGCCATCAGCGCCGGAACCTGCGGGGCCGTGATGGTGAAGAGAGACTTGCCAGCGCCGTATATCATATCACCGAAGGAAAGGGAAAAAAGAAATTTCAGCGGGTAAACATAGAACAGGACGAGAAATAATAATGCAATATTCAGTTTAAGTGTTCCTCCATCGTCCATTCCGTACATTCGAAAAAACCTGTGTTGCTCCTGCCAAATAAATACAAGTAAAAAAAAACTGATGCCAAACCCAAAAAATCCACGCATGGTTTTGATCAGTTCATCGAAGCTGTGCGGGACTTCAAGTGAAACGATCAGGAGCGTAACAGCGAATGCGAATACGCCGTCACTAAAGGTTTCTATGCGCTGGATCTCATTATTTCTTTTTATGGATTGTCCGCCACTGGGGTTATGTCTTGCTGCGTAAAGTTTTCTTATCATTTAAAATTATAATTAGGAAGTAAACAAATATGCAGACCATGCTTTCGGGTATCAGTAGCCCGGCCGCAGGTGCCAGGCCCTGGGTCTGACGAAACTGTGAAAGCCGGCGTGGGAAAGCGTTACGCCAAATCCCGAATGGTTTCTGCCACTCCAGGGCAGTGACGCCGATACGCGATCGCAGCAATTCCAGTAACCGGTTCCCGTATTAAGTTGTTTTAGTATTTTTTCAGCTCTTTCCTGGACACGGCTGAATACAGCAGCTGTTAAACCATACGCCGTATCGGCCATCAGGCGGGTGGCTTCTGCATCATCCTTCACTTTCATAATTCCGATGATGGGCCCGAAGGATTCTTCTTTCATCAGGTCCATCTCGTGTGTCACGTCCAACAATATGGTGGGTTCAAAATAATATCCTTTTCCCGGGACGCGTTTACCGCCCGTGACCAGTCGGGCGCCTTTGGACAGCGCATCTGCCACCTGTTTTTCCAAAACAAGCAGCTGGTCTTTTCTGGTAAGGGGTCCGAAATATATTCCTTCATCAGTGGGCGCGCCAGTTTTCCAGCTCAGGGTTTCTTTTACAAACTCGCTGATGTATGCATCGAATACAGATTCCTGTACGTATATGCGTTCCACCGAACAGCAGCTTTGTCCATTATTATAGAATGCACCATCAGCGGTGGTTGCTGCCACCTGTTGAATGCTGGCGACATCATCTGCAATATATACCGGATCCTTGCCGCCCATTTCCAGCTGGCAGGGAATCATTTTGGATGCGCATTGTTCATAGATGGCTTTCCCGGTTTTATAAGAGCCCGTAAAAAAATACCCGTCAAAGGGCATGTTCAGGAGCGCTTTTCCCACCGAACCGGCGCCGATGGCCACATGGAACAGGTCTGCCGGCAAACCCGCCTGTTGAAATAGTTTTTCTATTTCCAGCCCGGTCAGGGAAGCAAATTCAGAAGGTTTATACATGACGGCATTGCCCGCCAGCAATGCGGGTACAAATACATTCACACCAACCAGCCAGGGATAATTCCAAGCAGAAATGTTACAGATGATGCCGAGTGGCTCATAGGAAATTTTTTCCTCCATGCTTTTGTCCTTCGTCATTTGTTCCTCACCCAGGTACTGCTGCGCATGTTCAGCCAGCCATTTGATCCTGGTACAGGCACCCCTGATTTCATTGCGGCTCTGCTGAAGGGGTTTGCCTACTTCATTCGTCAACACCCGTGCGAGGGGTTCAATCTGCTCCATCATCAGATCGGAAAATCGAAGGATGATTTTTTTCCGGGCGGGAATATCTGTTGCCGACCATCCCGGCCGCGCTGCTTTCAACTTTTGAAACTTCGCGGATAGTGTTTCGGTTGTATCTTCTGAAACCTCACCAATAATTTCTTCAGTAGCGGGATTAATAATTTGCATATGCAGTAAAACTTTTCTGTTAATTCATTTTCAATTTGCCTCGGGCTTCATGCTTCCCGCCTCAGGCTCAAAGTGCTTTCAGATAGAGCTTCTTGAAATTTTCAAGCGTCACAGGCTTGGGATTATTGGGATGGGCGAAATCGGCCAGGGCCAGTGCGGACAGGGTTTCAATATGTTCGGGTTTCACGCCAATCGCGGAAAGCTTCCGGGGAATATGAATTTTTTCGTTGAGCTCAAAAAGATATCGCACGACTTCCTCACCCGTTTCCTTTTCCAGTTCCAGTACCCGCGCTATTTGTTTGAACTTGTGTTCAGAGCCCTTGATATTAAATTCCATTCCGTAAGGAATATTCACCGCATTGGCCAGTCCGTGGTGTGTATCCAGCAGGGAAGACAGGGGATGGGCCAGTGAATGCACCACGCCGAGTCCTTTCTGAAAAGCTACAGCGCCCATTAATGACGCGATCAGCATTTTGGAACGGGATTCCAGATCGGGATGGTTCACAGCTTTTTCCAATGAAGTATGAATCAGGGAAATGCCCTGCAGGGCGATACCGTCGCACATGGGATGAAACATATTGACGAGGAAAGCTTCCATATGATGCGTCAGGGCATCCATGCCCGTTGCAGCTGTAACGAAAGCGGGTAATTCCATCGTAAGCAGTGGATCGGCAAAGACGATCTTCGCCATCAGTTTCGGAGAGAACAGAATTTTCTTCTGGTGCGTTTCATCATCTGAAATCACAGCGCTTCTGCCCACTTCGCTTCCCGTGCCTGCCGTGGTTGGAATCGTAATGAAATGAGGCATTTCGCCGGTTACCAATACATCGCCGCCTTTCAGGTCATCATAAATAAAAAGATCCTTGCGGTGGTTGATCCGAAGTGTGATGGCCCTCGCCACATCCAGCGCGGCACCTCCGCCAATACCGATCACCGCATTTCGCTTGCTGAAATCGTAGACGTCCGTCCCTTTGTAAACATCCGACTTCACCGGATTTTTGTGGATATCATTAAAAACTTCCACACTCAGATTCCGGGCTTTGAGATCGCTCACGATTTTCTTACAGAAATCCAGTTGGGAAACGGTCGGATCGGTTACAATCAATGGCCGGTCAAGCGTGTGTTTGAGCAGGTAAGGTCCTAATTCCTTGCTGGATCCCGCACCGAACCGGATGACGGTCGGGAAATGATACTGATAGATTTTATTCAGGTCCATGGTTTCCGTATGATCTCTTTAAATGATTTCAAAATATCTTTTGATTTCCCAATCTGTAACAGCCTTCAGGTGCTGACGCCATTCCCATTCCCGGGTGCGCGTAAAATGATCCACGAATTGTTCTCCAAGAATTTCGCGCGGTATCGTCGATGCACGCATCCGGGTTGTTGCTTCTTCCAGTGTTGAAGGAAGACGGCCGTGGGATTCATCCAGGTAACCGTTCCCGACAGAAGGAGGCTGGCTGAGTTTCATTTTATGTTTTATGCCGTACAGACCGGCAGCGAGCGCACCCGCCATCGCCAGATAGGGATTTACATCAGATCCAATCACGCGGGTTTCCAGTCTGCAGGAAGTTTTTCCTCCAGATAAAACCCGGAGTGCTACGGTCCGGTTGTCGATGCCCCAGGTGAGGGTCGTAGGCGCCCAGGCACCTTCCACCAGACGTTTATAACTGTTGACGGTCGGCGCAAACAGGGGAAGCAGCTGCGGCATCAGCAATAACTGACCGCTTACATATTGTTTCATGGTTTCACTCATGTTCCAGGGATCTTTCTCATCATGGAAAAGATTTTTCTTTCGGTCTGCATCCCATAAACTCTGGTGAACATGACCACCGCATCCCGGAAGGCGTTCATTTATTTTTGCCATGAACGTGGCCATGATGCCATGCTGATAAGCGATTTCTTTCACCGCCGTTTTAAATAATACAGCCCGGTCCGCCGCTTCCAGAATTCCGGAATAACTGATGGCTGCTTCATAGGTTCCCGGACCGGTTTCTGTATGCAGCCCTTCCAACGGAATACCAAAACCCTGAAGCAGACTGAACAGATCATTCATAAAATCGGCATTCAGTCCCGATCTCAAAATGGAATATCCAAACATGCCGGGTGTCAGGGGCTGAAGATTGTGAAACTGTTTATCCTGTATGCTTTGCGGTGTTTCAGCGAAATTGTACCATTCAAATTCCTGCGCGAAACAGGGTAGAAATCCGGATGCTTCCGCGTTGGCCAGTACTTTTTTAAGCAGCTGCCTGGGACAAATGGACGACCCGCCTTCCTTTACTATCAGTTCACAAAGAAAAAAGGGAATATCATTTTCCCAGGGAATTTTTCGGAAGGTGGACAGATCAATACGCGCCATTGCATCAGGATAACCGGTATGCCATCCGGTGTATTTTACATTGTCGTAGGCAAGATCTGAAGAATCCCATCCGAATACGACGTCGCAGAATCCCGTGCCGGTTTCAGCAACTGCGAGAAATTTTTCTACCGAAATATATTTCCCGCGAAGGATACCATCGATATCTGTCAGGGCAATCTTTACTTTCCGGGAAGCATGATTGTTTACATACTGGAGAATTTCTTTGGAATCCATACAGAATTTTTTAAGGAACTGGCTGCTTTTTAATCAGTTTAAATAAAACGTAAGACAAAGCCATCAGCAAAAAATACAAAAGCGATAATTTGAAATTATATATCGTCATCGCGATAATCGAAATTACGGCAATCCCAAGGGCGGCAGCAGGAAAAAAAGGATAGAAGGGAACACGAAAGGGCCGGGTCAGGCCGGGTTCTTTTTTTCTAAGCCTGATCAGGGAGATCATGGAAAAAATATACAGGGTGAGGGCACCAAAAACGGAAAGGGTTATGATTTCAGCTGTCTTTCCGGTTAAAAGGGCCACAATGCCGAGCAGCATATTTACACCGAGGGCGTTGGCAGGTGTCTTAAACCGGGTTTGAATTTTACCAAGAAATGCAGGAGCAAATTTCACTTTTCCAAACTCGTAAGTCGATCTGCCGGAGGCCAGTATCAATCCATGGAATGAAGCGATCAGCCCGAATAGTCCAACGGTGATGAGCAGGTGATAGAGCAGGTGATTGCTTCCGGTAACATGGGCCAGGGCCAGGGGCAGTGGGGAATCCGATGTGCTGCCGTCTGCCTTGTATACAATCGCTTCCCATCCATTCACTCCGATGGAACTAATAAAAATAAGCACGCATAAAACGACCAGGGTCCCGATGGCTGAACCGAATCCGAGCAGGAGGGTTCGCTGCGGATTCACCACTTCTTCAGCGGTATTGGCCACGCCTTCAATGCCCAGGAAGAACCAGATCGCGAAGGGTATGGCCCCGAGAATTCCTGTCCACCCATTGGGAAAAGCGTTATGCTCCAGGTTCTTCAGTTCAAAATGAGGAAGGGTAATTCCGGTAAATAATAATAGTTCACCCACGGCGAACAGAGTGATCACCAGTTCGAATAATGCCGCCGCCCGCACCCCATATATATTCAGGGCAGTAAAAAGTATATAAGAGAAGATGGCCACGCCAAGAATCGGAATCTGCGGGAAAAATAAATTGAAATAAGCGCCAATGGCGAAAGCG
>DATCAO010000254.1:0-7718 GCA_036512575.1 Puia sp. | reverse complement strand
ACTCATGTTCTATCCTTGTAAAACCCGCATCGCTCAGCGCCGCGACCACCTGCTCGATAGAATACTTGTTAAATACATGATCCGGTGCATTTTTTTCATTCAGGAAATGGGCACTGGCCATATACATATACAGGCCTCCGTTTGGTTTTAATAAGGCCTGTGTTTTCTGAAAGGGTTTGGACAATTCATCCCAGAAGTAAATCACATTCAGACAAAATATTTTATCATATTGATCCGACGCAATAGGTATTTTCAGGTAGTCACCGAATTGCAACTGCACCCTGGATAAATCGATGGCGGGTTTGTTGAGCTTGCAGGCTTTCTTGAACATGAGTTTGGAAAAGTCAATCCCGTGAACAATACAGGATTCGTACAACCGGGTGATCATCTGAATGCCGATGCCCGGGCCGTAACCGATTTCCAGAATTTTGTCGCCCGGCTGAATGGCCATGTCCCTGATCAGGGTTTCGTATTTCTGATGGTTCCCCTTAATCATTACCCTGGAGGAAAAATTTCCAAACAGTCCTGTGGGCTTTTTAAATTGCCCTGCAATAAAATTTCGGAACATGCAATGCGATTAATATACTCAGATTTTAATCCACGCCCAGCAACTCCACTTCAAAAACCAAAGTGCTGTTTGGTCCGATATGTGCGCCGGTTTGCTTGTCGCCATAAGCCAGATTGGGCGGAATGAAAAATCGCCATTTGCTGCCGACCGGCATCAGTTGGAGTCCTTCGGTCCAGCCTTTAATAACCATATTCAAGGGGAAAGTCGCCGGCTGCCCGCGTTTAACCGAACTGTCGAATACAGTGCCATCAATGAGTTCACCATGATAGTGACAGGTGACTTTATTTCTGGCCGTCGGTTTTATTCCAGTACCCAGTGTGATCACTTCGTATTGCAAACCGCTGGGCAAACTAACGATTCCGGTTTTCTGTTTATTGGCTTCCAGGAAATCCTGCCCTGCTTTTAAATTGGCTGATGCTTTTTCGTTTTTCATATGAAAGAGTTTATCTGCGATACCCATGGTTAAGTTTTTGCGAATGTAGGAAAGAAATGGCCCTGATGGTGTAATGGGTAATTATAATTGAATAACCTCAATCTTTACGCACTGCCCTGTAATTCAGCCCCGCAGTCGTGCCGCAGGTTACATCTACGGTAACGCCGGTAATCTTAGCGGCCAGATCTGATGAGAGAAAAACAGCGAGGTTCGCGATATCTTCCATCAGGGGTAATTTTTTCAGCATTGTATCTTCTTCCATCTGATGCAAAATCTGTTTCATCATTTCAGGGTTATTGTCAATCGCCTGCTTGAAAACTTTGGAGTCCGGTGAACCTCCGGATCGCATATTGACCACCCGCACGCCGTATGGTCCCAGCTCAGCGGCAAGGTTTCTGGAAAAACTTTCGATGGCGCTGCAGGCGGGTGCAAAACCTCCTGTAAAAGGATAACCGATTCCGCCGGGTGTTGCCGTAAGGGATAAGATAATTCCTGATCCCTGTTTCATCATGATCCTGCCGGCTGTTGTTGCCGTCAGGAATTGGGATTTTGTCATGAACGTTACCGGACCGATGAAATCATCAACGGTTATGTCCAACAGGGGAATGTTTTGAACGACGGGCACGCCAATCGCATTAAATGAAATATCTATTGTCCCGGTTTGCTTAACTATTTTTTCCAGATGGCTGTTGATGGACTTTTCATCCAGTGCATCTACTGTATCAGCTTTCGCAGTTCCTCCGGAAGCCAGGATCTCGTGTGCGAGTTTTTGAACGGAGACGATATGTGGCCCTGTTAAAAACAGATGTGCCCCTGAAGCCGCCAGGGCTTTGGCTACTGCGCCGCCCAATGAACCGCCGGCACCATAGATCACTGCATTTTTGTTCCGGAGTATCATATCATTTGAATGTAAAAGTTTATTCAGCCCTTAAGCTGACTACCGGATTGGACAAAGCAGCCTTGATGGCCTGAAAGCTCACAGTAAAAATGGCGATCGACAGGGATGCCAGACCGGTGATCACAAATACGAGCCACCCGATATTCACTCGGTAAGTATAATTCCGCAGCCAGCTATTCATCAGCCACCAGGCAACAGGTGATGCAATCACAAAGGAAATGACCACCAGTTTCACGAAGTCCCTGGACAGGAGCAAGGTAATACCTGATACCGATGCGCCCAACACCTTTCGTATTCCGATTTCCTTTATCCTGTTTTCCGCCGTATAGGCCGCCAGGGCAAACAAACCCAGGCAGGAAATCAATATGGCCATTCCCCCGAAAAGAGCAGACTGAATGCCTGTTCTCTTTTCATCTTCAAACTTTTTTGCATCCGCCTCATCCACATAACCCGATATGATCGGATATTCAGGAACGTATTTCTTAAAAACAGCCTCCACGGTATTCATATTCTTTGCCAAAGACCGGTTGTTATTCAGTCTGAAGCCGATGGCGCCGAAATTATTTTCAGGCCCTTTTAGAATCATGGGCTCTATACTGTAAAACGGAGAGTTGGACAAAAAATCCCTGACAACGCCTACGACAACAAGGTTCTGCTTGTTTTTCCTGATTACCTGTCCCAGTGGATCTTTGAAACCCATCACCTTCACTGCTGATTGATTAATTACTATCGAACTGGAATCGCCAGGATATTTATTCAGGTTGATGGGGCGACCTGCAACGATTTTCAGTCCCATGGTTTCTATAAAATCATTGTCAATATAAAATTCAGCAAACCAGGTTTTGTTGTCTGCCTTGGAACCTGGCCATTGATAATTGTCATCGCCTCGCCATGTATAACAAACAGGGGAATTCGACCGGGTGACCCCTGTTACTGCGCCGCTGCTCAATAAATCATTTTTAATCAGTTCGTATTTTTTATTCATCGCTCCCTTCACATACACAAATGCCAGCCGGTCACGGTTATAACCCGGGTCACGTTTCGCGCCGTAATTGATTTGCCGGTAGATGATGATGGTGCAGATAATAAAAGTAATGGCAAAGCTGAATTGCAGTACCACGAGAATTTTCCGTACGCTGACCAGGTTATAAGATGTTTTGAACGTGCCCTTGAGCACGCTGATGGGCCTAAAGGTGGACAGGTAGAATGCCGGATAACTCCCCGCTATTAAACCGGTAAAAATTGCAAAACCCAAAATCCCCAGCCAGAACCACGGATTTCCGTAAGGAACATAAAGATTATTCCAGGTAAGCCAGTTGAATCCCTTGATACTGAGTTGGACGATAACAAGGCAAAGGATCACAGACAAGAGTGAGATCATGATGGATTCTCCCAGAAAACGCAATGCGATGGAAAACCTTCCTGCGCCGACTACCTTGCGAATGCCAACTTCCTTGGCCCGTTTCACGCTGCGTGCTGTACTGAGATTCATATAATTGATGCAGGCGATCAGCAGAATAAATCCTGCGAGCAAGAGGAATATTCGCACAGATTCAATGGCGCCACCAACAATTTTTCCGTTTTCAAATTTCGACCAAAGCCGCCATTTCGTAAGGGGGTGTACAAAAACTTCCTTATCCGTTCCCGGGACATGTGTTTTCATCACATTCCGAAACCGTTCATTGGCGGCTTTTTCTGTAATGCCCGGTTTAAGCAATACTATGGTCATTTGATCATTGTTGTCCCAACCATATTTTTCCCAGCCTACTTCCTTCATATAAGACCAGGGCAGCAGGTAATCAAGAGGTTGAAACTCGGTATTATTTGGCAGATCCTTGAGGATGCCCGTAACGGTAAAGTTGCTGTTACTGTCCACTCGGAAAGTCTTACCCATGGCGTCGCCGTCCGCGAAGAATTTTTTGGCAAAGGATTCGGTGAGTACGACAGAACGCGGTGTGTTTAATGCAGTTTCCGGATTTCCTCTCAAAAGCGGATAACTGAAAATTTTCAGAAAACCGGAATCAACCATCATACCCTTTCCTTCAATCTGTTTATCATTCGCGGATAGCACAATCGGACCTGTACCATTAAGGCGCGTCACTTCCTCCACCTGTGGATATTCTGATTTTAACACGGGCGTGAGCGCACTCGGCGTGCCGAATATTTCCATATGACCGTTTAACATACCCCGATTATACAACGAGTAAATCCTGTCTTTCTTTTCGTGGAACTGGTCGTAACTCAACTCATTCTCTACCAGTAATAAAATGAGAATGGCGCTGGCCATACCGATGGCGAGCCCTGAGATATTAATAATGGAAAAACTTTTAAAACGGTAGAGGTTTCTGTAGATGACTTTGAAATAATTTTCTAAAACGCTTAAATTGAAAAAGCTATAAAGAGATCGCTTTTGCTGTGATCTGTTTTCCCAAACGGGTTTTTTAACTTCCTGTTGCTGCATGGCTAATTCCTCGATGCGTTTCATGTGCTGATGAAAGGCATGTTCTGCTTCTGTCTTATTTGTCTTCACTCCGGATCTCCATAATGCAGTTGTTATTTCCAGGAATTGCTTCAGCTCCGGATTCCTGCGGGCAAGTTTCTGTAATTCCTCTAATTCCGCTTCAGATGCTTCGCCGGTCAGTTTTTTGCTGATCAGTAACCAGATGGGATCCAGTTTGTTCATAAGTGGCGTTTTATACCGGGTTTAGTAGACGCAAAAGCGATACCCGCAATTTAATAAACTGGCAAACAATAAATTGTGAAGAAAAAACCAAAAAGTAACTGTCCGGTTTTGATACGCTGATGTTCATTATAGCCCGGTATCTGATGCCGAATGCGAAATGGGAACTTTCAGGATCAGGGTTGCTATGGTGCCGGAGGTATTTTCGATTTGATGTAATCGGCCTGTTCAGTAAGTCCCCTGGCCTGCTTTTGAACGAGCAGCTTCTGAAGTTCCCCATTAATATAAGGATCCGTGTATCCATGATATTGCACCGGAACCTCTTCCCGAAAACTAACGATCAGGTCCACTCCTTTTTTAAGTGTATTTGTATTTTTTACTTTGGCCAGGAATTTAGTCAGGCTCGCGGTCATATCCAGTTTTACTCTGTTAATCGGTAAATTTTTAAATACCTGGGAAAGGGAATCAAAATTGTTTTCATCCATGTATCCAAATAAAACCTGTAGCAAAACGCCTTTAGCAGGTTGTTCCAATAATTTCTTTGCCATTTCTTCGGCCATGGAACTGTCAATTCCGGCGAGTGCTTCCAGCGCATTACCTGCAACGGTATATGATGAATCATGAATGGCAGCCAGAAACAAAGACTTATATGCAGGATTTTTATATTTCCCAAGCAGTAGAATGGCCTCTGCCTGAACTTTTTTATGGTCATCATTTTTTGCTATGGTTACCAGGAAACTTTTCACGTAACGTTTTACCGTATCATTATCTGTATTCAATTCTTTGAGTGTAAGCAGCCTGATCTGCCAGAATGTATCGCCCAGGGTTTTTACCAGGAATTCCAATGCTTTGGGATTCTTTTCCTCCAGCGCTGCAAAGAGGATGGCTTCCCTTTTGTCAACAAAAAGACCCGCATGGTCATACTGGTAAATGAATTCGTCCAGGGATTTATGGTCGGTTTTTTCGCATAATAATATTTTATCTGCGTCTACATTGATCAGTTCCGGACGGGCATCAACAGCAAATGAAAAGCTGTCTGTCGCCTGCTTCATCCAAACATCATAACGTTTTTTCGATCCCCCTGCATATACGTCAATGGCAAATGGAATTTTGAAAGGCTTGCCCGACTGGGTTTGTGTGATAAAAACCTTAGCTGTTTTGCCTGTAGCATCATACGCATAACGAATATCGAGCCTGGGGTGTCCGCTGCCGTAATACCATTGATTGAAAAACCAGTTGAGGTCCTGACCCGTAACCTCCTCAAACGCGAACTTCAGGCTTTGCGCTTCAGCAGATTTGAATTTATTGGTGGTCAGGTACAGGTTTAAGGATTTAAAGAATGCGCTGTCACCCACATAATGGCGTAACATGTTCAGGATGCGGCCACCTTTGGGGTAACTCACGTTATCAAAAACGTCTTCGGGGTCAGCATAATAAAAACGCACTAGGTTTTTCGACGTGTCACCCCGACTCTCCAGATAAGTTAACATGTCGAAATCATTCTTTGCATCTCCTTCTTCTTTCCCGTATTTATATTCGTCCCAAAGTGTTTCGCTATAATTAGCAAAAGATTCATTCACCGTAATATTACTCCAGCTTTCACAGGTGACCAGGTCCCCGAACCATTGATGAAACAGTTCGTGTGCAATGGTTTCTTCCCATCTGTTCCCGTCAACGAGTTGCCGGGCATCCTGCTGGGCATTTTCAGCATGCAGTGTGGCCGTCACGTTTTCCTGGGCGCCGGCTACGAAATCCCTTCCGGTAATTTGTGCATATTTTGGCCAGGGATAATCAACACCTGTAATTCCTGAAAAAAAGGCGATCATCCCGGGTGTATTGCCGAATATTTTTCTGGCAAGGGAAGCATAATCTTTTTCAACATAGTAGCTTACCTCTTTTCCTTTGTAACTGTCTTTAATGACAGCATAATCACCCACAGCGAAAAAAAGTAAATAAGGGGCGAAGGGCAGGTCCAGTTTCCAGACATCGGTGCGCGTCCCATCGTTATTGTTTTTTTGATTTGTCAGCAATCCATTGGAGAGCGTCAGGTATTTGGAGGGAACCGTCAAAATAATTTCGGAAGTTGTTTTTTGATTGGGTTTATCAATCGTGGGGCACCAGGAAGAATTGAATTCCGTTTCGCCGAAAGTCCAGATCTGGGTGGGCTTATGTTTATTCTCTCCCCTCGGATTGATAAAATATAATCCTTTGGCATCCCCCGATGGCCACTCATGCTCATCGGGCCTGGATATGTAGTCAATATATATTGTGTAGTTCTCGCCGGCCTTGTACGACTTGTCCAAACGAATGTGCAGGTTCATACTGTCGTAACGATACCGGAGGGGTATTTTTGTATTTCCCCTGACCAGGGAAACGGCCTGGATGGTCATTGCCTTTGCATCAAGGTTCAGGGAATCTGTCGGATAGAAGTGCGGATGCAATGTTAACCAGGCTTTACCGTACATCCAGGCCCTGCTGTATTCAAATTTCAATTCCAGTTTGGTATGGACCAGGTCGTTGATTTTTGTGGCGCTGGCCCGGTATATTTTTTTCCAGGCTTCATTATTGGTGTCATTTGCAGATTGTGACCAGGACCTTAGACAAATAAAAAGAACTCCAAACGCAATTAATTTTCTCATGAAAAACGCTGTGCTTAAATATCCCTGGATTCTACGAGGCTGAGTATTCTGGTTTTAGGCGCGAAGATAATCTTGCCGTCTACTTTCTTCCACAGGTTTTGTAATGCCACTAACATGTCTTCGGCATTTTTCAAATCGTCAAATTCGAGATCGATCACTACATAGTTCGGGTTGTCGGCCTGCTGCAGGATTTTGTAACGGCGGACTCCGGCTTTTTTCCGGTCCACCGGATCGTTTTGAAAGGCCTTTTTCCATCCTTCAAAGTTTGGGACCTGGTGTTCGATCTGCAGGATAACCATAAGCGGTTTTTATCTGGGGGAAATAATTAATAGAGGTATAAAAGGTAATGATCTTATTTCGAAAAATGTATAAAAATATTGAACCACCGACAGTTCCGGCGGGGACGTCATTTTAATTCATTATTTTACAATCATGAATCGATTTTTATTTTCGGCAGGACTTGCCTGGGTCATATCGCTTGCTGCATTTGCTAACCAACC
>DATCAO010000253.1:0-5624 GCA_036512575.1 Puia sp. | reverse complement strand
TTGGAGAAGCTGACAGGTCAGGAAACCGGCAAAATTAAAATTTTATTTACTGAACATCATCTTTCCCATGCAGCCAGTGCTTATTATCCGTCTCCCTTTGAGGAAGCAGCTATTGTAACGATCGACGGGGTTGGGGAATGGGCCACGACTTCGATATTCAAAGCAGAAAAAAACAGCCTGACTGTATTAAAGGAAATCCGTTTTCCGCATTCCCTGGGGCTGCTGTATTCTGCCTTCACTTATTTTCTGGGATTCCGGGTGAATTCCGGAGAATACAAACTAATGGGTCTGGCTCCCTATGGTAATCCGGATTCGGAGGAAGTCAGACATTTTATAACGATCATCAAAGAAAAGATTTGCACCCTGTTTATTGATGGCTCCATTTTTTTAAACCCGGATTATTTTACTTATGCCACGGGTTTAAAAATGCTTGACGGGGTAAAATGGGAAGGTTTATTTCATATTCGGCTGCGTAAACCAGAAGATCCGATCACAACGCAACACGGCAATCTGGCGCTGGCCATTCAACGGGTTACTGAAGAATGCGTAATCAACATCGCACGCGAGGCAAAAAAATTAACGGGTTCCGACAACCTTTGTATGGCCGGCGGCGTTGCATTAAACGGCGTGGCCAACGGCAAACTGCAACGGAGCGGGATCTTTAGTCAAATATATATCCAGCCGGCGGCGGGAGATGCCGGAGGCGCTGTGGGCGCTGCACTTGCCGTTTACCATATCTATCATGACAAACCAAAAATCAAACATTCGTTTTATGATGGGATGAATGGCGCCTGTCTCGGACCATCATTTAACGATGATGACATCATCCGAATTTGTAAAAAATTTAAGCTCAGCTTTCGTGAGGAACCGGGTGATGAGATCGTTCAAAAAACCGCTTTATTGGTTCAGGAAGGTTATATTGTAGGATGGTTTCAGGGTAGAATGGAATTTGGGCCCCGTGCGCTGGGCAACAGGAGCATTTTAGCTGATGCCCGCGATATGTCCATGCAAAAAAAACTGAATCTCAAAATCAAATTCCGCGAAAGTTTCAGGCCTTTTGCACCCGCGATTCCGATTGAATATCTGAATGATTATTTTGAACAGCCCGGGATCTCTCCCTATATGTTATTCGTTCACGACATACAAAGTCGCCGGAGAAATTCATTGCCGGCAAACTATTATTCCCTGGCTCCCGAAGATAAACTTTCAGTAGTGCGAAGTGAATTGCCGGCAGTTACGCATGTTGATTTTAGTGCGAGGACACAAACCGTGCATCCTGAAACAAATCAGCGTTTTCACCAATTGCTGATGGCATTTCACAAGCTGACCGGCTGCCCGGTATTAGTCAATACCAGTTTTAATGTTCGGGGAGAGCCGATTGTCTGTACGCCTGAAGAAGCCATTCGCTGTTTTTTGCATACCGAAATAGACGTGCTGGTTTTAAACAACGTGATGATATTGAAAAAAGACCAGGTGCATCCCGCGCCTGCTATTTACTAAATTTACTGCATGAAAGAGTTGTTGCGTGATTTATGGAAGTACCTGATGCAAAACAAAAAATGGTGGCTTGTGCCTTTGATGATCACCTTATTGCTGGTCGGATTCTTATTGTTCCTGGCAGCAAGCACGGCCTTGTCGCCCTTTATCTATTCCTTATTTTAGTATGAACCAGAAAAACACCAAAGAGGAAAAAGATTCTGTGATTGCGGTCATTATTTTAATGCTCCTGCTTTACCTTTTGTTTAAGCAGCGGGGTTGGTTGTATACTGCTTTAGCTGTCGCTGTGATTTCATTATTGTCTGCGCAAGTGAATTTTTATTTGCACAGGGCCTGGACTTTTATTACGGAAATCCTCGGGAGGATCAGCGGGTCCATTATACTGACACTTGTTTTTATTATTATTCTGATTCCGACAGCTATATTAAAAAAATGGTTTGGAAAAAAAGATATCATTCTTCATAACAAGAATTTGAACTCTGGTTTCCGTGAGAGGAACCATCAGTACACGCGTGCAGATATGGAAAATCCCTGGTAGTTTTCAAAAATTTCAATGATCCGGTTTAAATTATTTGCAAAAAAATTTGTAGCGGTAATCTTCGGGATATTCCTGGCTTTGGTGATCATTGAAATTATACTGAGAATTTGGCATCCTTTTGTTTATACCGTACGGGGCGACAAGATCATTCTGGCCGCCAACATACAGGTGCGCATGAAGAATCAGTGGATCCGGAAACTGGATGATACCATTTATTACAGCAGGAATTCGATCGGTCTGCGTGGTGATGCATGGCCGGTGAATCCGGAGAACTACATTAAGATCATAACCGTTGGCGGCAGTACTACAGAATGTAAATTTCTTTCAGACTCCAGGACCTGGCCGGAACGGCTGAAACATGATCTGAAACCTGACCATCCCAATATCTGGCTGAATAATGCAGGGCTGGATGGCCACAGCAGTTTTGGGCATCTTGTTCTGCTGAAAGATTATCTCGTTCGGCTGCATCCAAACTATATTTTATTTCTGACCGGCATCAATGATGTGGAGCTAGACAGGCCTGCTGACCTGGATGACCAGGATATCCGGGGTATTCACGGGCATTCGGTAAAATATTTTCTTAAATCATTGGTCAACTATACTGAAACTGGAACCTTGCTGCTGTCGTTGTACAGAAATTACCTGGCATACCGGAAGGGACTGATTCATAAGGAACGCGATCCTGGTCAGCTGCAGGTTGGAGTGACCGATTCCTTAACCAGAATGAATAAGATTGCTTTTCAAAAACATTATTTAACCAACTATGCGGGGCGGTTGAAGGAGCTGGCTGCAGTATCTGTTCTTAATTATATAAAGCCGGTTTTCATTACACAGCCTGCATTATTTGGAAACGCAGTTGACAGCACGACCGGAATATTTATGGGTAACCGGATGCTGGATGGTTATGATTGTGCTATGGACTGGGACTTGTTGCAATTATATAATGATGAAGTCAGGAACTTAAGGGCCGATGGTGTTGCCGTAATCGATCTGGCGGCCGCTATGCCCAAAGATTCAAAATATTTTTATGATTTCATGCATTATACCAATGCAGGTGCGGAAAAAGTTGCGGCCATCCTTGCAGACAGTCTAAGGATGATCATAAAATAGACCCATTGGTTTCTATGCATTTTCCAGTTCTTTAATATTGAACTTTACAGTCTTGTTGATCACCTGCATCACCCGGGGCACTTTCTCCGGATCGGACATAAGTTTGCCCAGTATCGATGGAATGATTTGCCAGGACAGGCCATATTTGTCTTTCAGCCAGCCACATTCAATTTCTTTTCCATCAGCAGTCAATTTGGACCAATATTCATCTATTTCCTCCTGCGTTTCACATTCCACTACATAGGAAATGGCTTCTGTGAATTTGAATTGGGGCCCTGCATTTAATCCCATAAATACCGCACCGTTCAATTCGAATTTTACGACCATGGGGGTATCAGTCAGAATCCTGGAATTCTTAAAAATTCCGCAGTAAAATTCAGCAGCTTCTTTTGCGCGCCCGTCAAACCACAAACAGGGATATATAGTATTTTTCATTTTAAAATTATATTTAGAAAAAAACGGTACTCCAAAGATACAGATAAACTGTTTATCGAAAACAAAGTAGTACGATGGACTCCATATCATTCCAAAACCAAATGAATCGTTAAGATATATATTTGGAATACGGGTAATTCGTGTAGCATTTTACGGGGAGAAACAGCATTCTGCGGCGGATTTTCTCATTCACGACCGGATGACATAAATCAGGCAACCTCAACTGCATGCGGGCCGTAACGTGAAACGGAACGTTTTTTGTTTCATTCACCTTTTCAAAGCATAATCACATTTGCAACTCTTTACACATTTTATCTGGTTACGGGTTAAGAAGAATTATTCACTTATTAAAATGATGTATTATGTGTAAGGCCAATCCTTCAGTATCTATTATTCTGCTGATTTCAACAGTCTTCTTTGCGGCTATATCCTGCAGTAAAGAAATGTCTTCATCAGGCGGATCGACTTCAACAGGAAATACCACAACATCCACATCCGGAACCATCGTTGTGGCAACAGGTTCATCGGGCGCAGATTCGGTATATATCCTGCAGCAATGCGAAATTGGATATTTCAGGGATTCCGTTGCAGCGACCGCATTGCCGGATTCCATTACGGCTTACCTGACCGCTAATTATACCGGATATGTTTTTGAAAAAGCTTATGAGATCAAGGACAGTGCAGCAACAATCGGCGGATATGTTGTGATCATTTCATTTAATAGTAAACCGGTGGGTTTGTTATTTGATGCTTCCGGAAATTTCCAGCGCGTACTGGAACAGCGCGAGGGTGGCGATATTCATGGTGAGGGCTGGCATCATGGCGGAAGGTTCGACGACAGGGATGGCTCCCACAGGGATACCGTTATGCTCTCTGCGCTGCCCTCTGCGATCACGTCTTACCTGGCTTCCAACGATCCTTCCGACACGTTGATCAGGGCCTATCAAAACAGGGACAGCAGTTACCTGGTCATTACAAAAAACAATGGGCTGTTTGCAAACCTGTTCAGTGCCAGCGGGGATTTCATCAAAAGGGTATCCCTGATGCCAGCCGGATTTTCCAGCAATCATCCGGATTCGCAGAATGTCGCACAGGACTCCCTGCCTGCGGGAGGATTAAGCCTTCTGACCACAATATTTCCCAACTATGTATTTGAATCAGCTGTTTCTTTTAGCCTGAACGGGCAGCTTCAGGGATATGCCGTGGTCATTGATGCCAACAATACCAAGTATGCGGTTTGGTTCGATGCATCCGGCAATCTGCTGGCTGTTTTGCCCATCTGGTAAAACCAGATCTTTCAAATAATCAAACTGCCCGTCTCTTCGGCCACGGGCAGTTTGCTTTATTTTATGCAGCTAAATTCACACTCGACAGCCCCTTTCAGAACGGAATTTACCCGTTCGTCTCTATTTTGCCGGTGTTCGTCTCAATTTGAGTGGGTGGAAATTACCTTCACGTATTTTCACAATTCAAAACATCGTTCATTAAAAATGCTTTCATGAAAAAGTTTATTTTGCCTCTAGCAGCTGTTTTCCTGATCATCGGATCTGCGTTTACTGTATTGAATACACAGGACTGGAAAATTGCAGACAACTATTCTGTCAAATTTGACGGTGGGGATCCATCTGGCCAGTTCGGCGGATTGAAGGGTACCATCAGCTTTGACCCGAACGACCTGGCGAATTCAAAATTTGATGCGACTATCGACGTGGCAACCATCAACACAGGCAACGGAATGAAGAACACACATGCGAAAAGTGAAAAATGGTTTGATGCTGAGAAATATCCAACCATCCAGTTTACTTCTTCAGCCATAAGCAACGCCGCTTCAGGATACGAAGCGAAAGGAATCCTGAGCATGCATGGTGTGCAAAAAGAAACCGTTATTCCCTTTACTTTCGATGACAATATTTTTAAAGGCACGATCACGGTAAACCGGTTGGACTATAATATCAACACTGCGGAACCGGCACATGGGTCAAGTACTTTCAAAGTGGATATTTCAGTTCCCGTGACAAAATAAGTACATGTTTAAAAAAATATT
>DATCAO010000252.1:0-3927 GCA_036512575.1 Puia sp. | reverse complement strand
TTTAAATTTAGAATTAAAAAAGCCAGTAAATAAAATTCCTTAATTCAGATATTCCGTAATTTTTATCAAATTGCCATTGAATTAATTACAAACTAAACGAACATTCAGAATGGAGAAAGAATTGAATCGAAAAGCAATTTTAGTTTCCACCAGGAAACGGCAAGATGTACGTTTGTGTCACAAACGGATCTTGTTCCGGCTACTCCGGAGTCGTGCCGGACTTCACTAACGACACGAAAGTGGAAAAAATATTGAGATCGAATTGAAAATAATTCTTAATTTAGGGTACCATTTATTTTATATGTTTTTAAATTTCACCACATCAGACATTTCGCTGAAACGCAATACCAGCCTGTATTCCGTCTGGGGTACTTTTTCACTTTCTTACCATAATACAACGAACGTTAAAAGCCGCTACAGCACCCGCTTTGGTGGCTTTTCCATTTTTTTGATAGGGGAAATGAAAACAATCTGAGGCAAAAGTCCAACTGGCGGTTAATGTCTTATTTCCGGTTAATTTGATTTATCTAAACGGAGCCGAAGATGGTAAGATGGGACAAATTAAGATTTGTAGAATTGTTTTCAATAATAAGAATAAGTCCTGATGATATTTCCATTTCCGTCAATTTGAGCCAGAGGTCTTCCCTGATTATCTGTTTGATAACTATAGTTTGTAGGAGAACTTGCCCATGGGCTAACAACACCTGAAGGCATGTGCCTTGAAACAGCCAAAAGTGGCACACTTGCGTAAAAATGCGAAGGGTACTCAAGTAGTGAAACATAGAATTCCGGGTTCGGGTAATTTGTATAAGTGTAACTCAACGTATCATATCTTGGGCCGGCCAGGGTATCTTCTAAAAACATCTGGTATTCTGTAGATATGTCATCGCTGGCACTAAACAAGGCACTGTCATAATATATTGTTTTCGATTGAATTTTATCGAAATACCTTGTGACAATATATCTATTGCCATATAGGAAAGTCGCGTTCAAATAAGAACTATCAGAGGAAATAGCAATAATTTGTCCGAAAGAATTGCTCGAATACCGGCGGCTGTCAATAGGAGGATATGGTCCAACATGCAATCCACAATTCCAACATATCCAATAATAGTTTATAATGTCGGGAATAGCGCTATTGCCGGAATATGTGGGAATTGAAGGATATACATTTGCACTTGCCGTCTGTGCAGTTAAAGAATCCCTGACAGACGTTACTCTTCCAATTCCGTCATATTGAAAATAATCTTCGGGTTGAAGATAAATGCCTTTATTTCCAAGTAATTTAATTCTAAGGTTTTCAGGAGCAACTATAATTTTCCCTAACCCATCCGAATCCGGGCTATTGTTCGTTTTATTCCCTGTTTTGGAACAGCAAATAAAAAATAAACTAAAACAAATCATACATATATATCGTTTCAAAAAATGCTATTTATTGTTTTTCGAAGTTTGAGGTAATATACTCATAATAATTTTATTTAGCGAGTGATCGAATGAGGATACTACCTTAAGGGTTTACCCTTATATAAAATTCCAGGAGAAGCCTGTATATTTAAGGTCAGGCATTTTCCATTTTAATACTAATACATGTTGAAGCAGCGCCTGGCATTTTTGTTTTGTATCGGGAGTATTGTTCTATCCTGTTCAAAAGGAGGAGAAACCATCGATGTTACCAGCCAATGGAAGGTTGATGCCAATGGCAGTTTAATCAATGGACTGGCTGACGGGCAATGGCAACCTAAAACATTCACATCAGAATTACTTCTATTCGAAAGTTTAGATACTGCTAATTTAACCGGAACAACCAAACCTGATTCGGTAATTACAACTACAAGTCGTTTTAATTGTATTATTCCAAACCCGTTCAAGTCTGTAGCTTCTTTTTCGTTTAACTTTTCAAATGGATTCAACGGAGAAATGGTGTTCAAGTTTGTAGTTGTAAACAACCATATGGATATTGTTGATAAAGGGGCAGTGAGAATTCAGGGAACTTCTTATCCAAATATTCCATTAAATCCATCAACGAGTAATGTAATCACTTTGTCGCCTGCTATTCCCGCAGGCAAGTATAGGATCTATTTCACGTTGAGCGCAGAATCCAACCCACATTTTTATCAATGCTGGGGAAATATTCAAAAGACACAGTGAGTAGAATGAGTCAATAATTTTCATTACATTCATTGGTTATGAAAAGAATCACTGTGGTGATATTGCTCTGTAGTTCTTCGCTGCTGTACGGCCAGCAAAAAGACTATCCGATCCAGGGCGTTTTGTTCACGCAGGTAAAACTGACCGACCGGTTCTGGCTCTCGAGGATTGAAATCAACCGGACGGTGACCATTCCTGCTTCTTTCGCACGTTGCGAGAGCACCGGCAGGGTAAATAATTTTGTGATGGCCGCTGCGAGAAAAGGAAAGTTCTGTACCAAATATCCCTTTGACGATACAGATATTTACAAGACCATTGAAGGCGCGTCTTTTTCTCTGGCTGTTCATCCCGACCCGCAACTGGAAGTTTATGTGGATTCCCTGATTGCGGTTATCGGCAAAGCGCAGGAACCCGATGGTTATCTCTACACCGCCCGAACCATCAATCCCAATGAAGTCCATCCCTGGGCCGGCAAGGAAAGATGGGAGAAAGAAAGAGAACTCAGTCACGAACTATATAATGCCGGACATCTGTACGAAGCCGCCGCGGCCCATTATCAGGCGACTCAAAAAACAAATCTTTTAAACATTGCTTTAAAAAATGCTGATCTGGTCTGTTCCGTTTTCGGTCCCGATAAAAAACATGTGGCCCCGGGTCATGAAATCATCGAGATGGGTCTGGTGAAATTGTACCGGATTACCGGCAAAAAAGAATACCTCTATACCGCTAAATATTTTATTGAGGAACGCGGTCATTTTCACGGATACGATGCCACGAGTACAGACCTCTGGAAAAACGGGGCGTACTGGCAGGATAATATTCCGGTCGTGGATCAGGAGGAAGCGGAGGGTCACGCGGTGCGCGCAGGATATTTATATTCGGCTGTAGCTGATGTTGCCGCATTGACGGGAGATGACAGTCTGATCCGCGCCATTGATAAGATCTGGAATAATGTGGTCGACAAAAAAATCTATGTGCAGGGCGGTGTAGGCGCTATTGGCGATGGGGAACGTTACGGTCTCAATTACGAACTTCCCAATGCGACAGCTTACAATGAAACTTGCGCAGCGATCGCACTAGTGTACTGGAACTACCGAATGTTTTTGTTACACGGAGATGCGAAATATATCGATGTGCTGGAGAAATCCTTGTACAACGGACTGATCTCAGGTGTCGGACTGGATGGCAAATCCTTCTTTTACACCAACGCCATGCAAATCAAGAACAGCCTCAGGGATCCGTCAGTGGAGTCCACTCGTTCGGGTTGGTTTGAATGTTCCTGTTGCCCCACCAACCTGGTCAGGCTGATTCCTTCGATTCCCGGATATATGTATGCGCAAAAGGGAGACAACCTGTATGTCAATCTTTTTATCAACAGTCGCGCTGACCTGGTCATCAATCAGAAAAAAGTACAGATCGTTCAGAAAAATGATTATCCCTGGAATGGGGGACTGTTGTTTACGGTCATTCCGGAGTCCTCCACTTACTTTCATATGCTGGTGCGCATTCCCGGCTGGGCCCGGAACCAGGCCATCCCTTCTTCCCTGTACGAATTCCGGCAGTCCTCTGATGCGAAACCGGTCATTAAAGTAAATGGGGTGGTTGTCGACTACTCAATAGAAAATGGATACGCATCAGTAGGCAGAACCTGGAAAAAGAATGATCGGGTGGAACTGTTGCTGCCCATGGAAATCAGGGAGGTCGTCGCCAATCAACAGGTAAGGGACGATATCGGAAAGATAGCCTTGCAGCGCGGACCGCTGATATATTGTGCTGAAT
>DATCAO010000251.1:0-8710 GCA_036512575.1 Puia sp. | reverse complement strand
TTTAATGCACACAACGCCACTTTATTACTACTGATTGAGAACGGACTGGTCGGTTTCTTTTTATTTTTTCTGCTGGTCGGCGGCACCATTATTCAATCCCTGCGACGAAAAAACTTTTCGCCTTCCGTGTCAGTGGTCCTGTTTACGATTGTTTACGGACTGGGTCAGAACAGGGAATGGACCAGCATAACAACTTATATATTTTTATTCGGTATAGTTGCCGAACTCCAGCTTCTTCGCATGGAGAACCGGTTGCAAACCACATCGGAAAAACAAGAATCTGAAATGGTTTTATTAAAGAATGGGAAAATGATATGAAGGAGTCGAAACACATGAGAAAAGATGCCGGACTTTATGTATTGGGTTCATTATATCCTTATGCAACGGGCGGGATGGAAATATTTAATTATTATTTTCTAAATCATCAACTGACTAAATCAAAAGAAAAGATATTTTACCTGGGCGATCAGGCGACTGATGCGGGTAAAGAATTCTTTTTACCGATGAAAAAGCGATGGCCGGTAAAATTATTTTACCCCTTCCAGTTTTTTTTTTCGGTTTATAAAATAAGGAAACGGATCCGATACGCTTACCTGAGTTACGCCGAGCAATCCTGGATAATCTCTTATGCGCAAAGCATTATACTTCGGTTTTTTAAACTGCCTTATATTATCACCATTCACTGGGGTAAAGAACCCGACTGGATCTTTGCCTATCCGTTTTTAAGCTATTTCCGACATGCATACTCGGTAGTCGGCGTATCCGAACCGATCTGTGTGGCGTTTAAAAAGACAATACCTGAACAGGAGTTTATTTTCATTCCGCCCCTGATGCCATTTAAAGTGGCGACAAAAACGAAATCAGAATTAAGGGTTGTTCTTGGTTTTAGGCCCGACGAAAAAATATTACTCTTTGTAGGTTCACTAAAGGGTATGAAAAACCCGGATAAAATCGTGGAAGCTTTGAGAATAATCGGGCCGGATTATCTCGAACAGCAGAAAATCCGTCTGGTATTTGCTGGTAATGGGGATATGGAAGGGGAAATCAGGAGAAATATTGATCTGTATGGTTTGGGGAAATATGTACGGGTTGAAGGGCTGGTGAAAAGGGAATCTGTTCCGGACTATTACAAATCTGCCGACGTGTATATTATTTCCTCTGATTATGAGGGTACTTCGCTTTCCCTCTTGGAAGCCATGTACAACAGGCTGGCAATCATTGCTTCCAATGCACCCGGTATCAACAGCATGGTTAAACACGAGCGGAACGCTCTTCTTTATGAAACAACCGACTGTAAAGACCTGGCAAATACTATAAAACGTATTTTTGCTGATCAAAAACTGGCTGAACAACTGGCAAACATAGCCTATGAGGATTTTAGCAGCAAATATTCGTATCAGGATATGATAAATGAGTACCAGACAGTTTTTTCTTCCGTTTCATTTTGAATATCACCGAAATTTTTCTATTATTAACCTTCGTAAATCTACTCGGAAGTTCTTTCCTTTAACCGTATATCCTTAAAAGCCGCAAAGATTAAACCTTAACCTTAAACCTTATGTGCGGTATTACCGGCTTTATTGACTATAAGGCAAAAAACGGCAAAACGGATCTCAAACTCATGACGGACAGCCTGGTACATCGGGGTCCTGATGCCAGTGGTTACTATACAGATCAGACTTCAGCATACTCAATCGGTCTGGGACACAGGCGGCTTGCCATCATTGATCTGTCCCCGGCAGGTAATCAGCCAATGCATTTTTTACACGGCCGGTATTGGATCGTGTTTAATGGAGAAATATACAATTTCGTCGAAGTGCGGCAGGTTTTAATAGGTCTGGGTCATCAGTTTTCCACACAGTCTGACACCGAAGTGATTCTGCATGCCTACCATCAATGGGGATCCGCCGCCCTGAAATACTTTATCGGCATGTTTGCTTTTGTCCTTTACGATACCGTGGAAGAAAAATTATTTTGTTGCAGAGACAGGGCAGGCGTTAAGCCATTTTTTTACTATTGGAAAGATGACTTGTTTTTATTTGGGTCGGAATTGAAAGCCCTGATGGCGAATGCTTCATTTGAAAAAGAGATCGATATCAACGCAGTTGGTTCATTTATGCAATTTGGGTATGTCCCGGCTCCCCATTGCATTTTTAAGCATACCCTGAAGTTAAAACCCGGGCATTTTCTGATACTGGATTTGAAAAGCAAAAAACTGGAGACCGAAATTTATTGGAATGTATACGATTACTATAATCGGGAAAATATAAAAATATCCATTGAAGATGCTGTAAGTGAAACAGAAAACATCCTCGAAAAAGCCTTTAACTACAGAATGGTGGCTGATGTTCCGGTAGGCGTTTTTTTAAGTGGCGGATTTGACAGTTCCTGCCTGGTCGCGCTGTTGCAGAAAAATAGCACACGAAAAATAAAAACCTATACCATTGGATTTGAAGATGAAAAACTGAATGAGGCGTTATATGCAAAACAAATTGCTCAAATCCTGGGTACAGAACATCATGAATATTATTGTACTGAGAAAGATGCATTGGATGTAATTCCACTTTTGCCTGATTATTTTGACGAGCCCTTTGCCGACAGCAGCGCTATTCCAACGATCCTCGTAAGTAAAATGGCCAGGGAGAGTGTAACCGTTGCATTATCCGCTGATGCCGGAGACGAAATATTTGGAGGGTATGACCGATATGACTGGATGCTCAAGTATTATAAAAAAATGAATGCCATCCCTTCACTTGCAAGGAAAAACGGGGCCGCATTACTCAGATCGATACCAGTGGACAGATGGCCCATATTCAGGGACAATAATATTTTTAAAAAGAAGTACCAAAAGCTGGAGACTATTCTGCGGGATCCCAGCCCGGAGAATATATTCCTTGGCATGACGGTAAATTACAACGATAAGGAGAGAAAAGATCTGTTTAATGGTAAACTTGAATCCGTTTTCTCAGCTCATTTCAGCGAGGAATTAAATAGCGAGCAGTTTAACCCCCTGAGTTATGCGATGGTGAAAGATTATCAGACCTATATGGTGGACGATATTCTCCAAAAAGTTGACCGGGCTACCATGTCGGTCAGTCTTGAAGGCAGGGAACCTTTTCTGGATCAGCATGTGATTGAATGGGCCGCAGGTTTGCCGGCCGAATATAAAATCTACAATGGACAGCGTAAGTATATTTTACGCAAAATCGTATACAAATATATTCCTGAATCCATAATGAACAGGCCCAAAATGGGTTTTTCAGTTCCCTTGAATAACTGGTTGAATGATGTATTAAAACCTCTGGTGGACAAATACCTCGATGAGACCTTTATAAAGAAACAGAATATATTCAACATCGAATATGTTTCACAGATCAAGAGAAGTTATTATGTGGCAAAGAAAGAATATGATTACAAAATATGGTACCTGCTGATGTTTCAGATGTGGTACGACCGTTGGATGAACCAACAGTAATAAAAATGCGGTTCTGTGAAAATGAATTTTAATCGGCTTGCATGAAGATTTTAATGGTTATCGATTCTCTGGGTAAGGGGGGTAAAGAAAGGCGGATGATTGAACTCGTCAAAGGATTGACGAGATCCGGGAACGATTTTGATCTGTTTCTTGTAATACTTTCTGAAAACATAGAATATAAACAGGTATATGAGTTGCCGGTAAAACTGCACATATTAAAAAGGAAATTTAAAAAGGACCCCACCATTCCTTTTAAATTGAAAAAAATAATTACCCGGTTTAATCCGGATATCATTCATTCCTGGAGTACAATGTCCAGTATTTATCTTTCCATGGCAAATTTATTCAGTCGCAAACCATTTATAAATGGGGTTCTTGCAGACGCGCCTCGGCACCTGAATATTTTTGACAGTCAGTACCTGAGGGTTAAACTGACTACCCCATTTACTGATCTTTTTATTTCTAATTCAAAAGCAGGCATACGCTCTTATAAAACACCCGAAAAGAAATCGGTCTGTATTTATAATGGACTTGATTTCGGTCGGTTTGATAATCTCAGGCCGGCTGCCGAATTGAAAGCAGAGCTATTGGGTAACAAACCGGATGATCAGTTTGTGATCGCGATGGTGGCCACGTTTAACAAAAGAAAAGACTATGAGTCCGTAGTAAATACGGCCGTTGCCATGTGCGCGATCAATCCTTTGCTGACCTTTATTTTTATTGGGACCGGACCTACGCTGCCCGTTATGAAAGAAAAAGTACCGGAGAGCCTGTTGTCCGGCAAGCAAATCGTTTTCACGGGTAAAAGAGACGATGTGGAATCAATTCTTCAGATTATCGATGTGGGGGTCTTATTGTCCGTTGCAGAGAATCACCAGGAAGGCGTATCCAATTCTATTATCGAAACTATGGCCTCGGGAAAGCCGGTTATCGCAAGTCGGGGTGGGGGGACAGAGGAAGTAGTCATAGATAATTACAACGGATATCTGATTGACCCGCACAGCGAAAGGCAGCTTGCCGAAAAGATTGATGAATTGTTTGCGGATAAGAAACATTTACTGGAATTGGGCAAAAATGCGCGAAGATTTGTTCAGGAAAATTTTGAATTAGGCAGGAAGACTGCTGAATATATAGACATATATAATGTATTGACTCAACCGGCTGGAAAAATCAGCGCGCCCAGAAATAAGTAGTTAAAAGGTCCCGGGCCGTAAAAAAGAAGTGGCCTGCTAAATGTTTTGAATGCCAAAACTGAAATTGGGAATAGTAAATATCACTTCCATGAAAATGTCTTACGGAGGAATTGCTCCTTTCGTTAAGAACCTGGACCCTTTTATGCAGGAGGCCTATGAGGTTAATTATATTGTTCTTCCTGAATATCTGGCGCGCATCCGGATTATTCCGCAACGTTTGATTTATCTGGTATATATGCTGGGAAAAAAAAGGCAGCTAAAACAATACGACTTCATTTTATCGCATATTCCGGAAGGATCCTATGTTGTATCGTTTTGCAATGTGCCGTTTATTCATATTTTCCACGGGAATTCGAACCCCATGTCCCGCTCCAGGTACTGGTATGGAAAATATTTTAGTTCTATTTATGAAATGATCGATAAAAGGATAAGAAATAAAGCAAGCCGTTTGTATACAGTCGGCATGGAAAAGCAGGGCGTATCCAAAATATTCAACCCTGTTTTGCATACAGTAAGCATAAAGGATAAATCGTCAAGAAACGGACTTATATTTTCAGGAAGACTGGAGAAAGTGAAGAATATCGACAGGCTGATCAGGATTTATGCGAAACTTCCCGGATCTGTTCAGCTGGAACACCCTTTTTATATTGCCGGCAATGGAACGCTGGAGTCGACGCTAAAAAAACAGGTGTTATCGCTGGGCCTTACAGATAAAATAATTTTTCTTGGTGAATTGAAAAATGAGGATATGGTAGAAGCAAATTCTACTAAAAAAATTCTCTTGATGGCTTCCTCGCTCGAGGGAATGCCAATGGCCATTGCCGAAGCACTTTCCGTAGGTGTACCGGTCATTTCCACAGACGTCGGGGATATCGCCAGAATTATCCGGAATAAAGAAAATGGATTTTTATTGCCGCTGACATTTGATGATGAAGAATATGTGCATTGTATTCAAATGATATTAAGTAATTATAGTTCTTATGCCGATAATGCGCTGGGCAGTTCAGAAGTATTTCGATCGGAAAAAGTAGCCGCGTCACTAATCAGCGACATTAACCAGCTAACCCTTAAACATTGAAAATACTTCTTATCCATACTTATTATCAATACAGGGGAGGGGAAGACGCCGTATTTGAGCAGGAATTTGACTTGTTAAAACGGGGCAGTGAGGTAAGGGCCCTGTCTTTTCACAATAAGACCGGCTGGAGAGGTGGTTTTCAGTTTCTTTTTTCCATTTGGAATATTCGCGCATCCCGAAAAGTGAAACAGGCGATCATGGAATTCAAACCGGATATCGTACAAATTTATAACTGGCATTTTGCTACCGGACCTGTTGTTATCCGGGTCGCTAAAAAACTCAATACCCGGTTAACGCTTAATGTAGCCAACTATCGTTTATTATGTCCGAGCGCAACACTTGTGTATCATGGAAAACTGTTTTTACGAAGTATAGAAAAAAAGGGTTTCCCCTGGGAAGCTGTCCGGCAAAGGGTATATCGCCATTCCTATTTTCAGACATTTTGGAATGCATTTATTGTTTTCTTTCATTCTAAATTAGGCACTTGGAAGATGGTCGATCAGTATATAGTTCCGACCGGGATTGTTAAAAAATTATTTACCAATCATCAGAGTTATATTGACATTCCCGCCGAAAAGATTGTAGTGAAGCCGAATTTTTCAACTGGTGGCAGTGGAAAGGTTTCCCCGAGAAACAGACATTTTTTATATGTAGGACGCCTGTCTGAAGAAAAAGGAATTCAGGTAATGTTGGATGCTTTTGAGAATAGTCCGCATGAACTGATCATTGCAGGATCTGGGCCCCTGCTGGATCTGGTAAAGGCAACCTGCTCCAGGTTTTCAAATATAACTTATGCTGGTAAACAAAGTAAAGAAGCCGTCAGAGAGGCCATGAACCATTGTACTGCGCTGGTCTTTCCCTCTATTTGCTTTGAAACATTTGGCCTGGTCATCTCTGAAGCTTATTCCAACGGATGTCCGGTGATTGCCACTGATATAGGTTCCCCGGTGGATCTTGTAGATGAGGGGGTAACTGGATTGCATTTTACATCCGGCAGCGCACAATCCCTGAGAGACCTTCTCGATCTCTGGCAAGGCCTGACAGATGCCGAACAAGCTCAATATCAAAAAAATTGTATATCAGTGTACAAGGACTTGTATACACCTGAAGAAAACCAAAGAAAATTATTAGCCATTTATCATTCCGTATTGTATAACTGAGTCGACTGAACATGGAAAGAAAAAAACTGATCGGTATTGATATTAACCTGGGAACATATTCCGACTTTGTCGATCAAATCATCGACCGGGCCTGCTCGTCAAATCATTCGGGTTATATATGTGTCGCCAATGTCCATATGCTGATTGAGGCATATCAGTCACCTGCCTTTGCTGAAATAATTAATGGCGCCTACCTGGCTACGCCAGACGGAGTGCCTCTGCGGTGGGCCTTTAAATTATTACATGGCATAGATCAGGAGCGGATAGCCGGAATGGATCTGTTATCAGATCTTTTGTCTGCTGCTGAAAAACAAAATGTTCCCGTTGCATTTTATGGAGGTAAATCCGAAATGCTTGAAAAAGCAAAACTGTATTTAGTAAAAGCTCATCCAAACCTGCACATCGCCCATATATATAGTCCGCCTTTTCGGATGCTTACTGTAGAAGAGGAAAATGAAATTGTCCAAAACATAAATAATTCAGGAGCCAGACTGGTCTTTGTTATTCTGGGTTGTCCCAAACAGGAAAAATGGATGGCATCCATGCAGAACAGACTTCAGGCGGTCATGATAGGCATTGGAGGTGCACTTCCAGTTCTGGCCGGTGTATATAAAAGGGCACCAGGATGGATGCAGCATGCAGGGTTGGAATGGTTGTTTCGTTTGGGTCAGGAGCCAAAAAGATTATTTAAACGTTATGCCAGAACCAACTCCATGTTTATTTACTTATTAATGAAGGAAAAACTAAAACGCAGAAAGAACAATATACTCAACAGTCGCTCGATTGATTGATCAATGCCCCTAGTTTTATAACATTATTCTCTTAAAAGCAAATTCTGCGGACGTTATTTTTATAGATTTTGGTATAATATTTTTTTGGGACATCTTCCCTTTTCCAGAAGAAATTGACGGAAATTAATAACATTGGAAATCCTCAAATGTGGATTACTTCTTATCGTCTAGTAATCAGCAACTTAACCGGAAAATAAACAAGCCAATTCACGTTCCCTGTTTTGGAGGCCTCTTTTGGCAAGAAATTTGAACCATCCAGCGAGATAAGAAAACCCTATCCTGTTTCTTATTTTACTCATTCGTGAAATCCAATATCAAGAGCTATGGGAACAAAATTCTACAAAGCTAGGCACGTCAACACATCAAGTAGCAAGAGATTTAGTGAAACCGGTAAGATCTTCGTTTTTCTTTTCCTTCTGATCTCCGGTAGTTTTTCAGGATTTTCTCAAACTTCTTCCTTTTCTTTTACACAGATTCCCATGGGGAACAACGACATCATCTCCTATGGTCGCGGAGTGGAAGGCTGGAATGGTGTGTCCTGGACCAATAGTTCCGGTGCGGGTATTCAGGTTCCTGCTGGCACTACAAAAAGTCTGAATAGTTATTATCGTTTTGACTGGGGTGTGGAAATTGAAATTTCCCAAAATATATACAGTTGGGCCAAATTTGACCAGCAAATCAATTCAGCCATAGACAATGGTCAGATGTTTTCATTTGGGTTGATGCCCATGTGTACGGCTTGTAGTAATACCGGAGTAGCCGGCGTAACTTATCCTGCCTACCTGCATTCGCTTATGCAATCAGAGGCAGCCGGTAACCAGGACTGGCAAAACAGTGATGGCATGTGGGTTCCAAACTGGAATAGTCCCAATTATCTTGGCAGGTATCAAGCCTTGCTCAATGCCGTGGCAGCACACATTGCATCTGGAACGCACAATGGCAAAAATTACAAGGATGTTATTTACTACGTAGATATTCGTGGATATGGTGATTTTGGAGAATGGCATACCTGG
>DATCAO010000250.1:0-2261 GCA_036512575.1 Puia sp. | reverse complement strand
GCGTTATCCAGTGCAACATTTCCTGCCGTTATATCACATAAAATATACAGACAGCCCTGGAACTCCCGTATTTTAGCAATCGCCTTTTTCCTGAATTCATCATTTGAAACATTACCCGGCAAAACTCCGGGTGCAGGCCTTACCGTATCCTTATTTTTGGCAAAACCAGTTACCAGATCACGGGCATGAACCTGCGCTGAAATAAATAAAAGAATCAGGAGACAAAAAGAACGCGCAGATCGCATAAAATATCCCGATTTGGAAGTATACCAGTTTAGAAAATATCTCATATTCATTAGATTTTATTATTAATCATTCCCTTTCTACGCATATTATACATCTATTTTTGATTGGCATTATTTTTATTTCTTCCCCATAAGAATCCAAGCACGATTTCATGTGTACCATTGCTGACCGTATTCAGTGGGGTTGTGGTATAATCGTAAGAATAGCCGAAATTAACCGTGCTGCTGATGTTCACGCCAAACATCGCTGCAAATCCCCGTTGGTAGCGATATGAAAATCCCAGCCAGAGCAGGTCCTGGTATTGGATTTTGGCATTAACGTCCACACCCAGGGGCAATGGTTGTACATAACTGATCATGACGGAAGGCAGAATATTGATGTCTTCACTTGCCAATATCTTATACCCCGCTGTAAAAAACGAATGGGGAACCAGTTTCCCTGTGAGTAATTCAACTCCATTGGACGTTGTTCCATTACTGGAATTAATGGGAACAGCAATAATTTGCAGAGCAGACAATCCCACAAAAAATCTTTTATTCGATAACCAGAGACCAGCATTCACATCCGGCTCCAGCTTATTCAGATACCCGCTTCCCAAAACAGCGGGATCGACGGGATTAGCCTGTCCGAAATCTACCGCATTTACGTCGACGTTTACTTCCTGTACGCCAAGAGATACGCCAAAACTTAAACTGGTTTTGAGACCTACAGGAACGTGATATGCGTAAGAGCCATAGGCGGCAATCCGGCTAAGGGGACCTGTTTTATCATTTAGAATCGTAAAGCCAAGTCCGGAATGAGCCGGTGGTGCGGTGTACTCCATCAGGAATTGTTTTGCACCCAGATTCTTCGCCTGAAGATCCGGGACCGTGTTAGGCGTTTCATAATCATATGCTGTTTTTCCAAGTGGCGTATTGATAGTAAGATACAACGTTGTAGGCGCACCATTTAAACCAACCCACTGACTGCGGTAACTGACCTTACAGTCCCAGTAATTTTCTATGCCGGCAAGCGCCGGATTCAGTATGAAATTATTCAAAATATATTGTGTGTAATAAGGTTGTTGCTGGGCACACACGCTACCCGCCAATAAAAAACACAAGCAACTGATTATAAATTTCTTTTCCAAAATCACTATTATAAAATTATGCGTTACTTAAATATGGTAACAGAACCTGCCGTTTTCTTTTCATTGTTTTTCAGATCGATGATATAATAATAAGTTCCTACGGGAAGGGCCTTGCCATTGTAAGTTCCATCCCATGCTTTGTTAGCATTTTCTGAATGAAAAACAGCCTGACCATACCGATTGTACACATCTACAGTTGCCCCGGGGTAAACTGAAAGATTGGTGATGATCCATGTATCGTTTACGCCGTCACCATTTGGCGAAAAAGCATTGGGCACTAAAATTTTTGATCGTCCCGAAACAGTAATTGTAATCTTGTCGCTGGCTTCGCAGTTATTGTCATCTATAACATCCAGCGTATACGTCGTAGTGGTAGATGGGCTCGCAACAGGATCCTTAATGGTTGCATTGTTCAACCCGGTGGATGGATTCCATTGATAAGAAAGGATATTGCCCGTCACCGAGACGTTCATCGTAATACTTGCTCCTTCGGTTATGGTTAGATCCGGACCCATGGTCAAAACAGGAAGCGGGTTGACCAGGATGGTGATTTGCGAAGACGTTCCACAGTTACCCGGCACGGGAGTAAAAGTATATACGGTACTGCCGACAGTTGCTGTGTTGATCGAAGAGGGATTCCAGGTTCCGTTAATTCCTTCCTTCGACGTTGCCGGCAGCGCCGGCGCTGCGGTATTCTGGCAATATGAATCCGCTAAGGTTGGAAAAGTTGGAGAAATGGTATTAACGATTGTAATGGTTACAGAAGCCGGAATTGCGCAATTGCCCGCGGATGATGGTGTAAATGTGTAAGTCGCCGTTCCGAGGGCCGATGTATTGATGCTGGCCGGACTCCATGTTCCTAATACTCCCTCCTTCGATGTTGGCG
>DATCAO010000249.1:0-8279 GCA_036512575.1 Puia sp. | reverse complement strand
ATACAGGGAAGTGCCTCCCGGACTAAAGGCTTTGAACCGGATCTCATTATTTTTGAAGTCCGTCGGTTTTAAAATAATTTTTACCCCGTTGCTCAACAACCATTCCGTAACGCCCAGTTTTTGTGTTTTGTTTTCACTAACGACTTTTCCGGGTACCAGCGTTTCAGGAATCAGCGGTGCGCTGGTAAATTTATCTGCATATGCAGCCAATGGTGTATTGGCCACCTTATTGAACCAGCCATTCACCGTAGCTTCCAAAGGAATGGATGCGCTGTCTTTCGAAGGCGCCATGATCACCACATCCCGGTTGCTGTCTGAAATAATTCCTGCGGACAATGCATTGATGTCCTGAAGTTTCGCGGTAGCCAAATAGGTTTTGGTTAAATCATATTCCGCTACAATGCCTGGTGCAGATTCACCCACCAAAAAATGACGGGTATATTCCAGCACCAGCTGTTCGGAATTGACCTTGTCTTTTTCTTTGACTGCCGATTCCAGTCCACTGAGCAAGCTGGACTTGGCTCTTTCAAATTCCGGTTCAGTAAATCCAAATTGCTTTGCCTGCTGCACCAGTTGCCATACCGATATGAAACTCTGTTCCATCTGTCCGGGTTTGGCCACCATTACTGCAGTAAATGCATCCAGTTCGCCGAGAAATCCTTCCATGGAAGCAAATGCCTGTATGAATGGGGAATTGGGTTTTTGCGCAAGTTCGGTCATGCGCCCGGAAAGCATTTGATTAAACAATTCCCGTTTCACGTATTCATAATAGTCCTGCTTTGTTCCTTCCGGCAGTTTCGGATGTTTGATGAGTATTTCCATTACCGTGTAGGGAAATTCTTTGTCGGTCACAGCAATAAACTGGTTCTTACCAGTCAGCGGTACGGTGTATTTAATCCTGGTACGTTCATTGACAGGATTTTTCAGATTGCTGAAAAGTTTTTTAATCTGCGCCTCCATACTATCCACATTGATATCCCCGACAACGATCAGGGCCTGCAGGTCCGGGCGATACCAGTCTTTATAAAATCTCAGGATCACCGGTCTTTGAAAATGATTCAGTACCGTGTCTGTACCAATCGGCAGACGCTGTGAATACCTTGAGTTATTTAAAATCACCGGCAGGAATTGATTACTCATCCGTTCCTGTGCACCCTTGCCCAGTCTTTTTTCTTCCAGCACTACACCGCGTTCATCATTGATTTCTTTTGTTTCCAGAAGTGCATTCGCCGCCCAGTCCCGCATAATCTGCAAGCCGTTATGTAAAAGCGCTGGACTGTCTGAGGGTATGGGCAGCTGGTACACTGTTTCATCGAAACTGGTATAGGCATTCAGGTCTGCGCCGAAACGAACGCCCGACTTTTGCAGGTATTGCACCAGTTCATTTTTCGGGTAATGTGTGGTACCGTTAAAACTCATGTGCTCCATAAAATGCGCGAGTCCGCGCTGATCGTTTTCTTCCAGCACAGATCCAACCTTGTTGACGAGCCAGAGTTGCACCCGGTTTTTGGGTTCGGTATTTTTTCGGATATAATAAGTAAATCCATTGGGCAGTTTACCCGTTCTGATGGCGGGATCGAGCGGCAGCGGCTGAGAAAATGCTGAAATGGAAAAAAACACGATTGCCAGGAGCAGGGATATTTTCATGATCTGATTTCTTTAGAATTATGTAACGCTTAAGGCTTAAAGCATAAGGCTAAAGGCTTAAGGCTAAAAATAACTGATTTAATACCATTTCTTCATCCGCTTATCAATTGTTCGTTCGCTCAGGTCAAAAAAAAATCCCGCATTACACGGGATTTTTCAACTATTGTCTGTGACAACTTATTTAGCTGGTTCGTCGCCCTTTTCTTCCTGTTGCAGTTTTTCCTTGATTTCTGCAAGCGCGCCGAGATCACCGAGTGTTGGTTTTTCAACCTTGTTCTGGATCGTCTTCACAGCTTTGCGGGTTTTGTCTGCATCGGTCTTGGCTTCCTTACGCGCCACAGCTGTTTCTTCAGCCTTCGCCTGTTCCCAGATGCGGGTATGCGATAAAACGATGCGTTTTTCATTGCGGTCGAATTCGATCACCATGAATTTTTCTGTTTCATCGGCAGTCACCGTTTTACCATCTTCCTTTGCGAGGTGACGGGCAGGAGCAAAACCTTCGAGACCATAAGGTAACTGTACCAGGGCACCTTTGTCATCTTTGCGGATCACCGTTCCTTCGTGGATGGTTCCGATGGCAAAAGTATTTTCCAGTGCGTTCCATGGATCTTCTTCCAGTTGTTTATGTCCCAGCTGGAGTTTGCGGTTATCCTTATCGATGCTGAGGATCAGCACGTCAATATGTTGGCCAACCTTCGTGTACTCAGATGGATGGTTGAAACGTTTCAGCCAGCTCAGGTCGCTGATATGGATCATACCGCCAATGCCGGGTGACAATTCAACAAATACTCCGTAAGGTGTAATGTTTTTCACGAGGCCATTGTGTTTGCTTCCCTGCGGGAAACGGGTTTCGATTGTGCTCCATGGGTCTTCGCTGAGTTGTTTGATGGAGAGGCTCATCTTACGTGCGTTTTTATCCAACGTCACGATGCGGGCCTGGTGTTCATCACCCAGTTTGAAAAATTCCTTGGCATTGATCGGTGTATTGGCCCATGTGATTTCACTTACGTGAACTAGACCTTCCACACCGGGTTGTATTTCGAGGAAAGCGCCGTAGTCTTCGATGTTGACCACTTTACCTTTCACGATTTCACCTTCCCTGATGGTTTCAGGCAGCACGTCCCATGGATGGGGCGTGAGTTGTTTCAGACCGAGGCTGATACGCTTTTTTCCGTCGTCGAAATCGAGTACCACCACCTGGAGTTTCTGATCCAGTTTGAGTACTTCGCTCGGATGACTGATACGTCCCCAGCTGATGTCGGTAATATATAACAGACCGTCGAGGCCTCCGAGATCCATGAACGCACCGAAATCGGTGATGTTCTTGATGGTTCCTTCGAGTACCTGGCCTTTTTCGAGTTTGCTCATGATCTCAGCACGTTGTGCTTCGATATCACTTTCGATCAGTGCCTTGTGCGATACAACGGCATTCTTAATGGCTTCATTTACTTTAACCACTTTGAATTCCATTGTCTTGCCAACGAACTGGTCGTAATCAGTAACGGGTTTCACGTCGATCTGTGATCCGGGTAAGAATGTTTCCATTCCGAACACGTCAACGATCAATCCGCCCTTGGTTTTGCTGGTAACGGTTCCGGTAACCACTTCACCTGTTTTGTGGATTTCCACGATGCGTTCCCAAGCGCGTGTGATGCGGGCCTGTTTGCGGCTCAGGTGCAGATGACCTTCCCGGTCTTCTTTTTCCATCACCATCACTTCCACTTCATCTCCGCTCTTCAGGTTCTGCAGGTCGCGAAATTCGTTGAGTGAAACGAGGCCGTCACTTTTAAAACCGATGTTGACAACCACATCTGTTTTGGTAACGCCTACGACGAGGCCTTTGATCAGTTCTCCGTCGGTGATCTGTACGAAAGTATTTTCATACACTTTGTCGTACTTCTCTTTTTCTTCTTTGTTGTAAGCAGCGACGTTACGCTTGTCGATGGTCCAGTCGAAATCGTCGTGTGCTGTCGGGGGAGGGAAATGATGTCCCTTTCCGTTTGCGGCAGGTGCATTTGTTGTCGCTGTAGTTGCTTCCATAGCGGTTGCAGACTCCTGGCCTTCAGCGTTTGGGTTTACAATTTGGTTTTCTTCCATATAAATATAAAATCCCGAAGGTTTTATTTCGGGGCTGCAAAAATACGAATTTATAGGCTTAAAGCCTAAAGCTTAACGCCTGAGGCTTAACGCCTAATGCCAAAGAGCTAAACGACTGGCGATCAACGATTGACGGTCAACGGTCATCGGTCATCAATCTGGAAAAGCTATTGCATAACGGCTGCCGTATCAACCGCCTGGAAAAATGGATGAGCTTGCCGTTTTTTACGGTCCAGATATGGGCTGCATGAGCTTTGAAGGGATGGCCGGTGGCTTTATTGGTTCCTTCGTAATACCCGACCATCGCAACTTTATCGCTGCTTCCGAAAACTTCGGTCACGTGAACATTGAATCCATCGTAATGAACGGGCTACTGCATGAACACATTGGCGACGACGGCGTCCGGTCCGGTGAAATGACCGTCTTCTTTTATGAAAGGCATACCGCTGCATTCGTACCATTCGATGGCGGGATCAAAGAGGGCCAGTGCGGCCGGCACATTACCTGAGGAAAAATGGGAATACAGTGACCTGACTAAATCCGAGTTGCTCATATCGAATGTTTTGGGAGTGAAAAAAGAATGCAAAAGTTAAAATGAAATCTGATGCACGATCATTTTAACGTGTTGAATATTAAATGCGGGCGATAAAGCTTTTGATGATTAGGGTTTCTCTGTTATATTTGCAGCCCTGAATCAAAACGGTGTAAACTGTTCAGTCTGCCCGGGTGGCGAAATTGGTAGACGCACTGTGTTCAGGTCGCAGCATCCGCAAGGTTGTGCTGGTTCGAATCCAGTCCCGGGCACTGAAAAACCCCTATAAGTCATTGATTTTCAGGGGTTTTATCATTTTAACACCTCCTTTTTTTCACGCTTTTTTACGCTTATCCACACTGTTTTAGTCCCGTAAAAGGCCCACAGAAAGTCCCACACTTTTGGAGTAAAGTTTGTGGCATGATTATAAACGAAATTTATGATCATCGAAACCCGTCAATCTGCCAATGGAAAGAAGACTTATTACCGGTTCAAATGGGGGCAGGCTTCCAATGCCAAAATCAGTGCTGGAATTTTCACCTATACCCAGCCCAAAAACCAGGTCGAAAAGTCCCACAACAAAGAAGCCCTAACACTTCTGGAAATCAAGAGATCGCAGTTCACCATTGAACAACAGTCCATTGGAACCGGTTACATCCCAGCACACCGTTACAAAAGTAATTTTCTTGACTTCTATCAGGATTTCGTCAAAAAAAACGCCCGCGAAGGGAAACGGCATTTAGCGACAAGCCTTGTACATTTCAAAACATTTATTGATAAGAAGTCATTACCTCCGATAGAAATCACGGAAGAATTATGTACACGTTTCAGAAACTATCTTCTCGATAAATTCAACGGGGACACTCCTATGAACTACTTCTCAGAATTTAAGCGGATGATCAAGGCTGCGACGAAACAGGGGTATTTCAGAATCAATCCGGCTGAAGATGTAAAATCTAAAACCGGAAAGAACCGCAGGCTTAAAGAGCATCTGGAAGTGGATGAATATCTCCAGTTGTTAAAAACACCCTGCCTGAATGAAGAAGTCCGTGAAGCGTTTATTCTCTGCTGTTATACCGGTCTCCGTTGGGTGGATGTTGAACAGCTGGACTGGTCTGATCTGGGAACGGATACCATCAAAACCCGGTTAATTCAGGCCAAAACCGGATTACCAGTCGTGATTACGATGCATCCGGTTGCTAAGGCCATCCTGGATAAAAGACAGGTAAGATTGAATGGTAAAAAATCCGGTATTGTTTTCAGGCTGCCGACAGCCGACGGCGCCAATAAAATCCTCAAAGGCTGGATGGTGAGTGCAAAAATCGGAAAACAAATTACCTGGAGTGTGGCCCGGCTTAGCTTTTCCATACTGCTTCAGGACGAACGCGTCGACACCGCAACTGTTGCCCTGCTACTTGGTCACAGCACGACCAAATATGTAAACGGTACCTACAAAAGACACCGGCCCAAAGATCAAACAGCGATCATTGCCAAACTGCCCTCTCTGAACAAAGCAGCATCCGTTTCATAGCCTGGATCTGAAAATAAATGTATATAAATGAATGCCGGATCAACTTCCGGCGTTCATTTTATTTTCTCCAAAGCTTTCGCCAGCAAGGATTCTTCCCCGGCCATCATCTGGTCCAGCTCCTGTCTTTTTAAATACCCGCTATTGTTCTTGTAGATCCCGAATTCCTCGCATTTTTTGGTTAGCTGGGTTCGGCCCAGGTTACAATAAATCATCGCCTCTTCCGGCTTTAAAAAAGGCTTATGGCAAATCGCCACAGCTTTCATTACTGCTATCTCAGATTTCCGCATCATTTCACACCTCACTTTTTAGTTATTATTAAAAAATCGACCTCAATTCATTTTTTTATTCCTTTCAACAATTTTTCTAATTCGGATTCAACCAGGTTTTGGACCTCAGTTTTTATTTTGGTATAATTATCATTGATGCCTTCTGTTCCTTTCGTTGATTTACCAGGCAAATTCAAAAGACCTCCTAAGTCTTTTGAATTTGCCTGCTGCCGGTTTACTATTTCACAATGAAAACTTTTTAATTTTATTTTTTGATCGGGGTTATCCGCTACCATACCGACGAATTCTCCGGACGAAAGAGAAGCAATTTTTGACTGCGGAATGGCAAAATCCATCTGACCGGATTTACTCACCGAGACATCGCTGCGGTTGATACTAATACTCTCCTTGATCTGCGTAATTTTTCCGAACCGTTCTGCTAAAAGTTTTGAGGTCTCCCCCATCACCTGGCCGCTGATGATATTACCCGCGATATTCATGATCACGGCCGCTTGATCATTGCCATAATCCTTCTTCAGCTGACTAAAATCCTGCATCCCCAGGCAGGTAGCAACCTGGTTGGAGCGGGCCGTCGCAATCAGGGAATCGATCCCGTTAAAGAACAAAGTCGGAAACTCGTCGAACACCAGGCTGCACTTCAGTTTATCTTTCTGATTGACCAGCTTCACCAGCCTCGTGACATAAAGGGATAGAACCGGCCCGAAGGTTTGCTGTTTCTGCGGATTATTGGCGAGGCATAGGATCTTCGGCGACTCCGGATTGTTAATGTCGAGCGTGAAATCGCTGCCTGACAACACCCAGTACAACTGGGGTGATGAGAGTCTGGCCATACCAATCTTGGCACTCGCAATCTGGCCTTCGAGCTGCTCCATCGCATCATTCTGGTAGGCGGATATAAAAGGATTAATCAGCACTTCAATTTCAGGTTCGGATTTTAAAACCGGAAATAACTCTTCATAGTCTGCCTGCATCAGCTCGATCACATGCGGCAGGGTGCAGTAGATCCCATTTTTGTATTTTTTCAAAAACCAGATGATGGCCGTAACGAAATTGATCGGGGATTCAACAAAAAAATCGCCCTGTTTGGTTATCCATTCCCGGTTCAGTCCCAATAATATAGACCGGGAGGATTCTGAGGCGTCCGTGATATCGAACATTAAATCCGGATCCAGCGGGTTGCACCGGTTACTGGAGCCCGGATCATCGAAATTGATCTGAAAGAAAGATGGTTTTACAGAGAACGCTTTATGTTGGGCGGAGAGTGTGTGAAAAGCAATCTCAGACAAATCCGGGTATTTAAAATCATAGATCAGCATCGTAAAACCCTTGGTTATATGTTGCCTGATCACGTGCTGGATAACAAAATAAGATTTACCGGATCCGGGAGAACCAACCACGAGCAGGCCCCGGAATGGATTGATGATATTGATCCAGCCCTGCCTCGGCTTTCCTTTTAAAAGATAACAGGTTGGCAGATTAATGGAAAATTCGTTTTGCAGCAATCGTTCCTCCTGCGGGAAAGACTCGTTGATTTCGTTGAAAATATCATGGCCCAGCTGAATCCTGATCAACCGGGATAGTTGAGAGCCACCGGTTAGTATTAAAATATACCCTGTGCTCATCAGCATCACATAAGCTACAGTCTGGATGGTGGACCAAACCGGGAATGGAAAAACAATATCAGAAATAAAGTAAATAAACAATCCCAGCCCGAAACAGAGGATGACGATCTGCTTTTTTATTTTTTCATCTTTTCTTCCTTTAGATCCGATCAGTGATACCAGCAACAATCCCAGCGAGAAATTTTTTGCTTGGGTTCCGGTCAGTAAACCCGTATTTCCAATCTGGATGATCAGGCGGTCACTGATCGCTGATACCAGCTTCCGGTTTAAAAACACCGGATAACTATAAAAATAAAAATGAAGCAGGAGTATCAGGATGCTGCCCGCACGCAAAAATTCCAATATTTTCTGCAAACCCATTTCATTCTCCCCGGTTCCGTTTGACATCACGATGGTATTTCCAGTTATAAATCAGGTCTCCGTTTCTTTTTTCGTTTTTTCTTCAGCAATGGATAGAGTAACCGGTTATCGATATCCTCAGGTTTTAAAAGATTTTTGAGCAGACCGCCGGCGAGAGCGTTCGCGTCCAGTTTGTGCTCAGGCCTTTTCTTTTTGACAAGGAG
>DATCAO010000248.1:0-5074 GCA_036512575.1 Puia sp. | reverse complement strand
GGCATCTGTTCTGTAAAAATTCAGAAGGTTGTCAATACCCAATCCATGGGTTGAGGCTACAAAGGAATCTACCGGTATTTCTTTTTGCAGGGACCCCGAAGTTCCCAGGCGTATAATTTGCAGCCGGGTAAGACGGGGTTTGATCGTCCTCGTAGCAAAATCAATATTCATCAAAGCATCCAGTTCGTTCATCACGATGTCGATGTTGTCTGTACCAATTCCGGTAGACAGTACCGTATACCTCTCCGATCCGATATATCCGGTATGTGAAACGAATTCGCGGTGCTGCTGTTTGATTTCTATCCGGTCAAAATATTTGCTGACTACGGGCACCCGGCCCGGATCGCCGACCAGGAAAATTTTTTGTGCCAGTTCATCCGGACGAAGATCGAGATGATAGATTGCCCCTCTGGAATTGATGATCAGTTCGCTTTCTTCTATGCGTTGCATTTCTTTACGCCCGTTAGGCAAATTAATCCGAATATACTACTTTTGCCCAACCTCAAAAGGTTCCGTGGCCGAGCGGTTAGGCAGAGCTCTGCAAAAGCTTCTACAGCAGTTCGAATCTGCTCGGGACCTCCAGATTTCAGCGATATTTTTTGAATAAAAACAGCCAGTTTTCTTATTGAAAATTGGCTGTTTTTGCTTAAAGATTTCAACGAATATTTCAGGCCCGGAACAGGCTCATCCCATTAAGTTATTTGCCTACCGGGTAGTCTACCGTAATGACATTGTCGATATATGCCGAATTTTTCTTTTTAACTGCCTGGTGTTGCGGAGATGCATTGTAGGTAGTCAGGTCGCCCTTGCTGTTAAATGTAGTAATATATACGTGTTTCACCTGCCCGCTGTTCTCGCTGTCATTTCCTACAACCGATAAAAAAGTATGCACAACCGGTAGTTGGTTGATCGCCGAGCGAAAGGAAGCGTCCACCATGTGTTGATTGGCTTCGGAAGTACCAGGCTTGAAGGTCACAATTTCAACCTGTTGAACCTTTTGTGATTTGGTTGTGTCTTTTTGTGCCTGCGACATAACAGGTATGAAGCTACAAACCAGGAACCCGATTAACGAAAATCGCAGCAGATGGATGAGGTATTTCTTTTTCATAAATCCGAAGTATTGAATATTTAAAATTAATCAGAATTGGGATATTATACGGTAATAATTATTTGTATTCCTGATCGATTTTCCCAATGATTTTTTGCATCAGTTGAATGCATGTATCGTATCTGGCCAATACTTCAGTCGGGTGGCTTAATACCGTACTGAAGTCATAGACTTTGTCATCTTTTATTAATTCTTTGAAATTGCTGGTGCTGTCTGTAAGTCTTTTTTGGTTTTCGATAACATAGTTCAGGAAATTTATTTTCCAGCTGTTATATCCGTTGGTGCTTGCGTGCAGGGACACTATTTCTTCCTGGTAAAGGTCCATGATATCGTTCTGCAGTTCTTTATTTTCGATGATACCGATTTTCCCGGAAGATTTAAATCCTTCAAACCTTCCGTCGTTCGGGTTAAGTGAAGTCGTAACAAAAAGTGCATGGCGGTATTTATTTAATGTGTCTTTACTTGGAGGTTCTTTTATTTTTAAGGAAGTGATATAGCTGAATATTTTACCCTGTTCCATAAGGGATATTTTGTCGTTCTGCATTTCACTGATATCGTCGTTCAAATCTGATCTAAGCCCCATCAGAAATGCTTTCACTTCTGCCTGCTCATGGGCATGTTCACTCCGGTTATGGAACCAGATGGAGATGGAAACAGCAAAAAAGATAATAAGAATTTCAACCAGGAATTCTGAAATTTTATGCCAGATAGAAAATTCTTTGCTAAACCAGGTTTTATAAATTTTTTTTGCGTGTTTGACTACTTCATCTTCCATCGTCTTTGTTTTTTAGTGATACTCAATTTCTCATTTCAAGGTATGAATTATTTCTACTTATCCCTTCTGCCGGGACAATAACTAAAGTCATCGTATAAATAAAAATAATTAATTTCGATCGCATGTTTAATATCAGGGTTTATGGAATTTTATACGGAAGGAACCGGGAAATACTGGTTTCAGATGAATTCATTCGCGGAAACAAATACACGAAGTTTCCGGGCGGCGGACTTGAATTCGGAGAAGGAACCAGGGATTGCCTGGTACGCGAATTTCAGGAAGAAATGTCCCTGGCTGTTCGCGTGACCGATCACCTGTACACTACGGATTTTTTTCAGATGAGCGCTTTCAATCCGGAACACCAGATCATTTCGATTTATTACAGGGTTGAAGCCCTGGAGGAAATCCGTGTGCCCCTGCGCACACAATTCTTTGATTTCGATGCAGCTCAAATGGAAGTATACAGAAAAACGGGCGAAACCGAAACCTTTCGCTTTATTCCCCGGGAACAATTCTCCGAAGAGTCAGTAAGTCTTCCCATTGATAAAGTGGTTGCCGGATTGATTAAGTCTGCCCCTATTTAAGATTGTGCTAACTCCGGAAGGGAAACTGCTCATCGTATCGCCGGAGTTGTTTTATTTCATCATCCGATTTGGGGCTGGCTGTCTTTGATGACGCCCATAATAAATGTGCTTTGCACCTGGGCAATGTTTTCCACCTGGCCCAGCTTATTCACATGAAAATTATAGTAATCGTCCATATTTTCTGCAGCCACTTTCAACATGAAATCAAAAGCGCCTGAAATAATATAAAATTCAATGACCTCCGGCATTTCCTGTATGGTCCTGATAAATTTTCCGCCTGATTTTTTATTATGTTCTTTCATCGAAATATAACAGATGGCCATCAGGCCTTTATTGATGCGGGAATGGTTCAGGATCGTGGCATATTGTTGAATCACGCCCTCCACTTCCATGCGTTTGATGCGTTCATGAACGGGCGTGGTACTTAAATGCACCTGGGCCGCAATTTCCCTGACCGTTGCTTTGGCATTGTTTTGCAAAACCCTGAGGATGGCTTTGTCTTTTTCATCCAAAGGCAGAAGGACGAGAGTCGCTTGTTCTTTTGTGGGATCTTTTTGCATCCGGAATTGTTTATTTGTTCCCTAAAAGTACTAATAAATAGCTGTTTATTCCAAAATTATCAATATATAACCTCATTTTGTTCTACAAACCTACCTTTATACCCTAAAATAAAATACATGTCTGCAAAAACAAAAAATATTGACCTGTCCCTTCCCTACAAGGTAAAGGACATGAGTCTCGCTGAATGGGGTCGTAAGGAAATGCGTTTGGCGGAAGCCGAAATGCCCGGCCTGATGGCGCTTCGTGCTGAATATGGAAAGCTGAAGCCCCTCAAAGGTGCACGCGTTGCGGGTTGTCTTCACATGACCATTCAAACGGCCGTACTGATTGAAACCCTGATCGAACTGGGCGCTGAAGTTCGCTGGAGTTCCTGTAATATTTTCTCCACCCAGGATCATGCGGCAGCAGCGATTGCGGCTACCGGTGTAGGGGTTTTTGCCTGGAAGGGACAGAGTCTGGAAGACGCCGACTGGTGTATTGAACAGACCCTGTTTTTCGGCAGCACAGACCGGCCGCTGAATATGATCCTCGATGATGGCGGAGACCTGACCAATATTGTTCTGGATAAATATCCGGAACTCGTTCAGCACGTAAAGGGAATTTCTGAAGAAACGACTACTGGCGTACACCGACTTTATGAAAGAGTAGCCAAGGGAACACTGCCGGTTCCGGCCTTCAACGTAAATGATTCGGTTACCAAGTCAAAATTTGATAATAAGTACGGATGTAAAGAAAGTCTTGTAGATGCCATCCGCCGGGCTACCGACGTGATGCTGGCTGGTAAAGTGGCCGTTGTGGGTGGTTACGGTGATGTAGGTAAAGGATCTGCCCAGTCATTGCAGGGCGCAGGTTGCCGCGTGATCGTTACTGAGATCGATCCGATCTGTGCATTGCAGGCTGCGATGGACGGATTCGAAGTGAAGCGCATGATCGACGCCGTGAAAGAAGCAGACATCGTGGTAACAGCATCCGGCTGCCGCGACCTGATTACGGAAAAACATTTCCGTCTGCTGAAAGACAAAGCGATCGTTTGTAATATCGGTCATTTTGATATTGAGATCGATATGGCATGGATCAATAACAGCTATGGTCATACGAAAGACACGATCAAACCACAGGTTGATATTTACAATATTGATGGAAAGGATGTGATCATTCTCGCTGAAGGCCGTCTGGTCAACCTGGGCTGCGCTACCGGTCATCCAAGTTTTGTGATGAGCAACTCTTTTACCAACCAGGTTCTCGCCCAGATCGAACTCTGGCAGCACCATAACAAGTACGAACACAAAGTGTATGTACTTCCAAAACACCTGGATGAAAAAGTGGCCCGGCTTCACCTGGCTAAGATCGGTGTAACGCTGGACGAACTCACCGAAACGCAGAGTGAATACCTGGGTATACCGGTAAAAGGACCGTTCAAGGCGGATCATTATCGTTACTAAGCGTTAGGCTTAAAGCATAAGGCTTAAGGCTGAAAGCTGGTCACATTAGTGTAGACTGATATTAAATAATAAACCCTCTTCAAATGAAGAGGGTTTTATTTTATTTGAAGAGGGTAATATTTTTGTTCGAAAATTTAATCTGAATCAGCCTTGAGCCTTACGCCTTAAGCCTTACGCCTAATACCCCCAATCCCTCATAATGGAATAATCCTGCTGGGAACATTGTAATGGAGTGAATCCGCCCTGGTAGGATTCCTGTTCAACGATAAACCATTTGGTTCCTCCGCTGGTCCGGCCAATATTGCAAACTTCCTTTGTGCCGACGATACCCTGACCTAATATGGTACTCACATATTTTTCTTTTCCCTCTGTTGCCAGTATTTCGTCTTTTACGTGCATCATTTCAAACCGGCCCGGATATTTTTTGGCCACGTCGATGGCTTTGAATCCGCCATTATAGAGATTGCCCATGTCCAGTTGCTGTGCCACCAGCGCGGGATCCGTATTGGTGAGGATTAGATCATACAATAATTGCCCGTCGATCTTAGTAGTGAATTCAAAATCGTGGTTATGATATCCGAATTTCATCCCCGATTTTTTACAC
>DATCAO010000247.1:0-2912 GCA_036512575.1 Puia sp. | reverse complement strand
TGAATCCGGAACCCCTGCAGAATAATCCATTCATATATGTCCATGCTCCGGATTTCCATTGTTCAGACTCCGCTTCACTGGGAAGACAAAAAAGCCAACCTGGACATGCTGGGACAAAAAATTGCGACCATTCCTGAAAATACGGAACTGGTCGTACTTCCTGAAATGTTCAGCACCGGTTTCAGCATGAATAAGGAAGCACTGGCGGAAACCATGGAAGGGCCCACAGTTCAGTGGATGCGTGAAACGGCAGCAAAAAAATCGGCCATCCTGACGGGCAGTTTCATCGCCAAAGACTTCCGGAACGAAATCCCCGTGTATTACAACCGCCTGGTCTGGATGCTGCCCAATGGAGAATTTGGATTTTATGATAAACGCCATCTCTTTGCCTATGGCAGGGAGGACCAGCATTACAGCTCAGGTCAAAGGCGGTTTATCGCTTCCGTGAACGGATGGAAGGTGAATCTTCAAATTTGTTACGACCTGCGCTTCCCGGTGTGGATACGACAGTCGAAAGCACTTCAAACCCAGACCCATCCCGAATACGATTTACTGATCTTCGTTGCCAACTGGCCTAAGCCCAGGATCCATGCCTGGCGAACGCTGCTGGCAGCAAGGGCTATCGAAAACCAGTGTTATGTGATCGGTGTCAATCGTACGGGAACCGATGGCCACGGACTGGAATACAGCGGAGAATCCATGATATTGGGGCCGTTGGGTGAACCGATTAAAATATTGGAGGGCGATGCTGAAGTATTTTCGCATACCCTGCATCGTGAGCAGCTTGAGGAAATTAGGTCAAAATTTCCTTTCTGGCGGGACGCCGATGAGTTTCTTATTCAACCTTAATACATGAAGCAGGCTTATCTCCCAGACGAAATTTTTACCGGAACAAACACAGTATCCGGTAAAGTTTTATTAACGGAAAACAACCGGATCACTGGCTTACAACCGGCCGGCGACCTGCCCTCCGGTTATGAGCTTCGGGCTTTCCCGGGCTGCCTGATCGCTCCTGCTTTTATTGATCTTCAGATTTATGGTGGCAACGGTAAACTGTTTTCCCATTCGCTGGATACAGAATCCCTGGAAGCTACCCGGGCTTATTGTGCTGCAGGTGGCTGTTCCCATTTCATGATCACCATGGCGACCAATTCTACGGAAAATGTTTTAAGAGGTATCGAAACGGTTCGTAACTGGTTCGATTCCGGTAAAAAAGGATTACTGGGTCTGCACCTCGAGGGCCCCTGGATCAGTCCTGCTAAAAAAGGCGCACATATCGAAGCATTTATTAAAAAGCCGACCCTTTCGGAGTTGAATGATCTGTTGGAAAAGGGCAAAGGTGTCGTGCGCATGATTACTTTGGCTCCTGAACAATGTGATGATGAAATCATCAGGTTGTTATTGGACAATAGTATCCTGGTTTCTGCCGGGCATAGTAATGCAAATTATTCCAGGGCCAAGGATGTTTTCAATCTGGGTGTTCCCGCAGCCACCCACCTGTTCAATGCCATGTCGCCCCTGCAGGGAAGGGAACCGGGCATGGTGGGTGCGATTTATGATGATCACCGGGTGATGTCGAGTATCATTTGCGACGGTGTGCATGTCGATTTCGCTTCCGTGCGCATCAGCAAAAAAATAATGGGAGAGCGTCTGTTTTTTATCACAGACGCGGTTACTGAAATCCGGGAGGGCAATTATAAACATATTTTCCAAGGCGACCGGTATACGCTGCCCGATGGTACCCTTTCCGGATCCTGCATGACCATGATCTCCACTTTTAAAAATGCTGTCGCGAAATCCGGAATCCAGATGGAAGAGGCATTAAAAATGTGTTCGCTTTATCCAGCCAGGCTCCTGAAAGATCCTTCTCTTGGCAGGATTGAATCCGGACAACCTGCAGATTTTATTATCCTGAAGAAAGACAATCTGGATCTTGTATCCTCACAGTTTCAATGAAAGCAATCGTTGAATTAAATAATTTTCAGTGCCGGGCGTCCAGCCGGACTGTTCATAAATGACTTCATTTCTGAAAAGAATCAAACTCTGCGGAAGATTATTTGAATGCAAGGCCCTGCGCAAATCGCCGTACAGGTCAACATAAGCATCAAAAGTCCATGCATTCATATTATATGTGGACCGAAACCTGCTGGCCGCCCTGCCTTCATCGGCAGAGATGGCCATAAAGCGAAAAGGCACCATGCTTTGCCAATGTTCCAGGTTGGCGTTTATAGAATTCAGCTCCGTGATGCTTTCCTCAGATTCCACCGACCAGAAGCAAATCAGAAAAAGAGAATCTTTTTTTGCGAATGAAGAAAAGGATGCAATCTTTCCCTGCAGGGATTTGAGCCTGGCCTGCTGAAGGGAATCCTGACCGGCTGCAGTCATTGTAATCATAACCAGCGAAATCAACCAGATGGATTTCATAGTTTTCATTTATTTTCCGTTAGATGTTCGGAAAGACTGTCCTGTTCGGTAATCAGTTCTTTCACTTTCATGGCTTTGAAATCAACTCCGTTCCGGATGGCTCCCACGCTGGGCACCGCCCAAACATCCGGCATAATCCCTCTTCCGTTTTTTATCCGGTCTTTATTGATAACCATCCTGAAACGGGGAAGCCGGAAACGCAGTCCTGTGTTCGGCAGTGTAACATCCGGAATGATCCAGGCCGTATTACCATAGTAACCACCTCCCGTTTCTTCGCCCACCAGTATCACATTCTTCTGGCCCTTCAGGTCTCCGGCAAATAAAGTGGTGGCAGAAAAAGAATTCCCGCCGATCAGAATATATACCTGACCATCATAATGGTAATTTTTCTTCGGCGAATAGTTGTGTTTTTCAAAATACCGGAAATGATATTTCCCGTCTTTGCCCTTGGTTGTGACCAGGCTGATGAGCAGTCCATGCCAAAAACT
>DATCAO010000246.1:0-2366 GCA_036512575.1 Puia sp. | reverse complement strand
AAAGTAGAAGCCTGCGATTCCCCAAGGCACTATGTAAATAAAAACGAGCAATATGGTGAGGGTTCGACTGGCGACATAAACAATGTGGGAGGCTGTCTCATCTATACGTCGGGAAAAAGAGGGCTTCAACATGACACATTAATCGAGCAATTAATGTGCCCGAATTTGTAATGGTATTCTTTAATCAAAAACGAGGATTTATTAGGGAATTAAAGATTATTTTTAATTGTTTCGTTTAAATAAAGGCAAGTAAATTTGCCGATAAGTCCATGTCAGGTAAATATGAAGTGATATGATCACTACGGATATAATCAGCGGCAGTGTAGACTGTGCAAGAAAACTATTAAATAAGAGAATGTTGATACTTATTGGAAACAGGAGGATGAGTACCAGGGGTACAAACCAATTGGCCCACAATAACAAACCATAAATAACTTCAAGGCTTTTCAGGACTACAAAAAAATATCCGGAAGAAAACAACGCGCTTAGGAAAATACCTGCTTTAGTTGTTTGGTCAGGTGGTCCGGAATGGGTATAGTGTAAGAAGAAGTCAAGGCCAAAATATATATAAATCAGACCGAGAATAATCCTCGAGATGCGGGCGACAAAACTGGAACTGCGGACTTTGTCCATGCAATAATGTTTTTGCTTTTGCTCCATAAATATAAATATTATAAGCTCAATAATTTATTTCCCGTTCGATTTTTGTAGTTATTTCATCCGGTCCAATTTTTAAGGCCTTTCCCGGAAGCATAGTCGAAAATATTCGTATGGATATAGAAATGTTCAAATAACTGAATTCCCACGGATATTTTTTTCTTGTCCGTCCCGTCAGGTTTTGCGACAGAAAGAATTTCTGTACGAGTTTGACGAAGATTGCCACGCTGATGGATTGCGGAAAAGAATAAATAGCCTCATAACCATTATCTCTCCTGATAGGATCAGTACAACTAATAAAATGTATTTCATAGGGAAATCAAGTGGCTGATCTTACCTGCCCGGCAGTTATTCTTAAAATTTTCAAATCGGCTGAATAAATTGCGGGCACGAATTGAATAGTTTCAAAATTCTCATTATGGGACAGTTGAAAACTAAATTTACGATCACTTGCATATGTTAAAATCCTTTCACATCTTTGTATCAGCGATGAGGTTTTTACGGTCGCACTCAGAAAACCACTAGGAAGAATACCTGCTGCTCACATTCGTTTAGATTCATTATCCTCCTTGAACTACCGTCCAATTCCTGATGAACCCCAAAGACGGTTTTTTAATTTATTCATCATACCCTAAACGAAAATTTATGAAAACGATCTCTACATTTGTTACCCTGTTTTTGATTATTACTACCTGTGCTACATCTGCCGTTCTTTACCTGAACGAGAATTATGATATTTCGGCAGCTTTAACTATTGTTTGGATTGTGTCCCTGACTTTATGGATCGGGAAGGCAATCGGATTAACCGATCTGCTGCTCGACCACAAGACCTTAGTGAAAGGATAGTATTGTAGTATCGTTGAGAGATAAATTAGGAAGGCCCGTTTGCGGGCCTTTTTTGTTTGTCTAATAGCCGAATCAGTTCGACAAAAAGGGCCGGATAGAAATCTAGCCCTGATAAAAAACTACTATGTCTAAAAATTCTGGTGGTGTATTTAAACTATTTTCTTGCGACGGATATTTTCATTTTAAGCATAAACCAGTCGCTGACAGTACTGTTATACCGGTTCTCCTTGTCTGCCTGAATATTTTTAAAAATCGGCAGGGCTTTTTCCGGTTGTTGATTGTCCAGATAGCTCATAGCCAGATAATATTCGGCTTCCTCCTGGAAAAAATCGGAATTCGATTCGATATTCTTTTGAATTATTACTTTAAACGTTGCAATCGCTTTTTGCGGCTGTTTGTTTTCGAGATAGGCAATTCCGGCTAGCAAATAGTCCTCCGGCACTGGTGAATTGGATGCCTTAAAATCATAGATAACGGAATCCAATTCACCCTTTGAATAGGCGTCCTTCAAAGCAGAGAAGCCAGAAGATCCCCGTAATATATGGCGGTCGTATGATCGATAATTTTCACTAAACAATTTTAGCGGTGTTGCTTTTTGGTACAAATAGCCCGCGAAAACGGCCAATAGAAGAGAAAATGCAGCGGCGCTATACAGGATTTTTGTTAAGCGATTGGAATAAGAGACGATTTCATTCATATTTCCTTGAGTTAAGGTTCATGGATTAGTAACCACATCAATTCGTTTTGTAACACAACGTATATACACTAAGGTATATTACGTGTTGCGTAAATCCCACAGTAGAAGTACTGCTTTAAGGAAAAATATAACGGCGGAAACCCTTGACAATACGGGGTTTTCCGAC
>DATCAO010000245.1:0-2192 GCA_036512575.1 Puia sp. | reverse complement strand
ATGAATGATTGGCTGATTTGGTCAAATGTATTATAATATTGCTACTTCCCTGACATTGTACCAAAGGCGCACAAATTTTGTAGCAGAACCGCAATCCCTTCAAATGGAACACTTAATAAGCTCCTGTTAATCAATAGTGAGTTGAACCGGCATACGATTGGTTACTCAAAGGCAGCCAGATAAAATCTTCGACTATGTTTAAAAACTACTACCGGGTCGCCATCAGGGCTGTGCTGGCCAATCCGGTAAATAGTCTGCGTTCGGAGTGAGGTTAACTAATGAGCCTTGGGCCTTAGGCGTTAGGCCTTAGACCTTAAACCTTAGGCTTTAGAAACGTCACCCGCTTTTTTAGTATGGTGATGCACCTGAAAAATCCAAACAGCGCGAGGATAAATACCAAACAGAAGGCCATGAAATGAAGATCAATGCCGGTGATGAAAATGGTCTTTTGGGTAAATCCGCCGGTTATATTTGTCCACCAGACCCCATAGTCAAAAATATCCAGGATGGAATGGCCGATGATGCCCGGAATGAGAGAACCCGAACGGTAAGCTAAAATGCCCAGGAGCAAGCTGGCAAAAAAGATATGAGGCAGAATCGGAGCTGCCCAGCTATGGCTCAGGTGGATCAACGTAAACAGGAAGGATGTAAATAGGATTCCTGCAACCGGTCCGAATTTTTTCTCAATAGGCACCTGCATATAACCCCTGTATCCCGTTTCTTCGCAAATGCCCGCAACCACAGAACCCATGACGATAATGATCCAGGCAACGGCCGATGGCATCCTGTCCACGATCCTGTAATCTGCTGTAAACCGGGCCGCAGGAAATTCAAGGATGCGGAAAGTGATCACAAAACTTGCCTGCACGATCACGACGAAAAGCAGGGCCGCAAACAGGCCCCATTTCCAGACAACCCCGGATAAACTGGTTAACCGAAACCGGCTTCGCCTGGTCGCCTGGTTTGATCTCGGAGGCCAGCTCCCGCTAAACCATTTTAGATAGATCCAAAGCGCGATCACCATCGGAACAACGGACCATGGCGCCGGGACTGTTAAAAGAAAAAGACTCCAAACGGTTATACCGGCCGAGCTGACCAGAAATCCGGTGAGTGCCGCCAGGAGAATAAGGGAAAGCGCTCTCGGGGCGCCGGTTGCATGAGAACCTGCCATTTGTCTCATTGTTTTTGATTTTGAAACAAATATGGTTCTGCGGACTGTCTTTCACGACCGAATACGCGAACTCGAACGGATTAAATCCGTACGGGTTTTAGCTGCGGGATTCCGAAAGGTTTTCAGCGGACTGTTTTCTTCTGAATGCTGTGGGCGTCAGTCCGGTGTATTTTTTGAACAGGGTATTAAAAGAGGATTTGGAATTAAATCCCACTTCATACAAAACTTCGAGAATGGTTATTTTATCGTCTTGGGGATGGGTCAGCAGGCGTGCAGCTTCATTGATCCGGTAACGGTTGATGAAATCATAAAAGTTCTGACCCAGGATGTCGTTGATGGCCTGCGACAATAACCTGGGTTTTATTGAAAGACGGGAAGCCAACTGGTAAACCGTCAGTTCGGGTTCCATCCAGGGTTTACCATTTTGCATGTAATGTTGAACGGCCCTGACAATATTTTCTTTTTCTGCTTTTTCAGGGTCACTGAGCCTTGTTTGTACCCGGGTCTGCATAGAGCCGACTCCCTCCTCCTCTTCCGAAAATGAAAAAAAATAAGGCGTCTTAAGGGCCTTCAGAAAAACGGACATGACAAATAAGAGCATGGTCAGAATGATCAAGTTGAAGCCAATCAGGTAGTATGGCGCCAACACCGTCTGGGCAAGCAGGCCATTCACGATTGTTAACAGAATGATCAGCAGGAAAAATAGAATCGTGGAGGATAACCAGGAAACAGAATACTGACTATTGTTCGAAACATGCTGATGGGCCTCCCTCTTATAAGCGGCTACCAATCGCAGGGACGCAAATAGGTAAAAAAGGAATTGGATAAAGATCACCGTGGAAACAATCGAAACTGATACGGGTATATGATGCGCAAGGATGTCGGCCATGATCTGTGCCTGAACCACCCCGGGCTGAACCAGGTAGTATAACTCAGTGCCTGCAAAAAATATAATAAAAAGCAGAAAATGTCTGAGGAATTTTTTCACCGGGGAGAAATCTTTATATAATACGGATTGCGT
>DATCAO010000244.1:0-3773 GCA_036512575.1 Puia sp. | reverse complement strand
TTTAAATGGCGGTGAAGACTTATCAGTTCCACTTTCAAAAGTTGAGGCTGCTGGCGGAACAATTTTTATTCCTAAGAAATCAATCGGCCCCAATGGCTTTATGGCGATGTTTACGGATACCGAAGGAAACAGAGTTGCTTTTCATTCAATGAAATAACAAAACGGCCCGGTCTGATTTAGCGTCAAAAACAACCTTTATGACAAAAAAAGAAATCGCGGGAGACTTCTTAAGACTTGCAGCGAAAGGAGAGGCAAAAAAAGCATTTCAACTTTATACTGCGGACAACTTTAAACACCATAATGCTTACTTTAAGGGTGATGGACAAACCCTGATGAATGCAATGGACGAAAATGCCATAAAAAACCCAAATAAGATTTTTGAAATACAAAGAACACTGGAAGATGGAGATCTGGTTGCGGCTTATTCCCGGGTGCGACTGGCACAGAACAATCAGACTGTAGCCGTAGTTCACATCTTCAGATTTGAGAAGAACAAAATCATTGAACTTTGGGATATCGGACAGGCTGAGCCAGCGGACATTGTAAACGAAAACGGAATGTTTTGAAAAATGGCTGAACAAATACATAACGCATTAAGATGGCGAAGCCAGCGTCATTTTACCAGGCAGTAATTTCGATTCAGAATAATTTTGATTATGAAGAAAAAGAATCCGAATATTTTCTCAAGAATGCTTGCAGGCGGTACGATTCGATTGGATGACCCCGAAATTCCTAAAATGTGGGAAGTTGTAAGGCGTACGCTTAAATTGTCACCGGCACTTAACGCCTCTACCGATACAGAACAGATGAGAAAGTTATTAGGTAAAATAATCGGAAGTAAAATTGACAAAAGCACTACGATATTTATTCCATTTCACACGAATTTTGGCCGACATATTCTAATCGGTAAAAATGTATTTATCAACCATGCTTGCACGTTTTTGGATTTAGGGGGGATTACAATTGAAGATGATGTACAGATTGGTCCGAAGGTGAATATAATTACAGAAAACCACCCGGTTGACCCGTCTCAGAGAAAAATGCTTAGCCTTAAATCTGTTCTGGTAAAGAGAAATGCGTGGATTGGCGCAGCAGCAACCATTCTACCTGGTGTGACAGTTGGAGAGAATGCAATTGTCGCTGCCGGAGCTGTAGTCCACAAAGATGTTGCCGCCAACACAATTGTCGGCGGAATTCCTGCCAGGACGATTAAAACTATCGATTGAAGTGCGCATCCTTCGCCACCTTCGCCTTCTACGCTTCCCGGGCAAAGCAACTCACTCAGACCTCAAACCCCTCGTCGGGTTTGCCCGCCTGCTCCTAGGCTTCGGCGGGCAACGTCATTCAGAACGCAGGCTACGTGTGGGATTCGCCCGCGCCGCGCGAATCGCCTGGAAACTCACAGTAACCAGGGTGATGAGGATGGAAACCCCAATCACCATCACAAAAACGCCGACCCCGATATTTATTTTGTACTCATAGTCCTTAAGCCATTGGTTCATGAAATAATAAGCCACCGGTATCGCAATCACACAGGAAATCAAAACCAGTTTTACAAAATCCTTCGACAACAATTGCCAGAGACTGACCACGCTGGCACCCAGAACTTTCCGCACACCTATTTCTTTCACGCGTTGCTCGGCCGTGAATGAAGCCAGGCCAAATAGTCCGAGGCAGGAAATGAAAATGGCGATCACAGCTATGATAGCCGCCAGGTTGCCCACGAGTTCCTCATAATTGAATTTCTTCGCGTATTCTGTATCGGCAAAACGATATATAAAGGGGAATGCCGGATTGTACCTGTCGAAAATGGGCTGAATCTTTTTGATGGCAGCGGATGCAGAAATATTCGGATTGATTCGAATATTGATGTAACCCGTCCAATCTTTATTAAATATTATGGTCAGCGGTGAAATCGGACGGAAGGGCGATTCCACTCTCTGTCCTTCCATTTTACTACAGCAGCTTTCTGATCAAGCAGACTTTCAATTGCCTCATAAATTTTATTTAATTGGGCATCATGACTTCCAATTCGGTCTTTCAATTCATGCAATTGTTCTATTATCTGTTGATTGTCAAAGATCAGTTTTCTTAAGGCAATAAATGCCCTGACTATGGCGTATTCATTTTCCTTGCTTTGGGACTTTTAAGCACACTCGCCAGCATAGTAACACCATGCTCAGTAAAGGCATACGGTAAATATTTGCCAGTGCGGTTTTTCGGCATATTGTCCATCATCACAAATTGTGATGATGAAATTGACGCCCATTCTTCAGCAGATATGTAAGCTCCCCCGAAATTCTGCCATACGAGATTTGAGAATTTGCCTGGAAAGATAGCCCCAAACCCCTGATCACTTGATTTCAGGACCGTTGGTTACGGCAATCACCAGGGCAGTGGCAAAGAATTGCAGGCAAATGATGGCACGAACAATTTCATTGCCGGATCCAACCGAAGGATTTTGTATCGCGTCGGGCAAATGAAAGAAAAGAAAAAAAAGAAAAAGCATGGCAGCCAATAACCCCGCGGCCACTTTAATCCATATTTTAAAAATAATCGCGATACCCGATACTATCAATGCGACACCCACAAAATAGGTCCAGAACAGGGGCGCGCCCAGAAATTTGGGAACCATCGCAGACACATCGACCGGAAACACAAAATGACTGCAGCCGAACATAATGATCAGCAGGGAAAAGAAAATCCTGCCGACAGATTTCGGTTTTCCCGAAAACGAACCGGCCATCACAAAGGCGCCCCCACTATAAGCCAATGCTTCACCAGCTCCGAACCAGGTTACCAGCTGCGAGGCTTTCCCGGGACCCAACAAAAGAATATCGGACAGCTGGGAGATAATAACCAGTGTAAAAAAGAAAAATCCCAAATAAAGGCATATGTTTTTCGCGCTAAAACCGGCGATGAAAATTCCTGCGACGATGAGCCCGATTCCCGTAAGAACAGGAAATAGGGCGTGGGTATGCGCCCAGGTTGGAAACGGAGCCAAAATCTCGGGACGAAAATCTTTTAAAATGATCTGATGTATTCCTACGGCAACCATGCTGAACCCATATAGGAAACGACCGATACGTATAGTGGTTTTGGTATTCATATCGTTGGAGGAGATGACAGATGACAGCTTTGCCTGCCGGATCCCGCTTTGGCGGGAGAAGGCGGGTTCTCAAATGTATGTCTATAAATAATTTTTTTGACCATACACGATAATTTAATTCCTGCATGGTTCTATCTGAGAATTCCAACGAGCACCCTGATTGTATTCCGCCCGGCGCCATCGGTGATATTCAAAAACCCCTCAAAGGCAGCCATGGCGATCCTGTCCTAATTCCTTTCGGAATTGTCCGGGAATAGATTAGATTTAGTTACCAAACCCCCGACATGAGAAAGTTAAGCCTGATAGGTCTGATAGTAGCATGCGGACATTTCGTTTTTGCCCAACAGATCATTTTTAACCGGATTCAATACAAACTGGATAAGACTATATCCACTTTTACCAGCATAACGCAGGATCATTTAGGATATATCTGGCTGACTGCCTCCAGCGGGGGTCTGTATCGGTATGACGGAACGGAGTTTGTGAATTATGAACACAACGATACCAATGCTAATTCATTGGTCAGTGACAGGGCTGAATGTTTATGGGTTGATTCATTAAATGTATTGTGGGTGGGAACTTTTGGAGCGGGACTTGATCGTTTTGATCCGGTAACGAATTCCTTCAGGCATTTCCGCCATGATCCCAAAAATAAATCCAGCTT
>DATCAO010000243.1:0-3502 GCA_036512575.1 Puia sp. | reverse complement strand
TTACTGGAAGGAAGGTTAATTGGCGAGTTGAACAAGCTTGCCGATACTTCGAGCCTGATCGTTAATGAAACCGCCCTTAAACAACTTGGCTACGATATCCATACAGCCGTAGGGAAAAAAATCTATTTTGATTTTCAGGGGATGCATCATACTCAGGAAATCGTTGGGGTTGTGAAAGACTTCAATTTCGAAAGCTTGTACAACCCAATTAAACCCCTGGGATTTTCCGTCACGAATTTTTTTGCAAACAAATACAATTATGCGATTGTCAATATTCAGACTAAAAACCTGGGAGAAACTTTATCCGGCATAGAAAAAGCCTGGAATAAAATCAATCCAACTTTTCCATTTACCTATTCCTTTCTCGACCAGGATTTCGCCAGGAACTACGAGAAGGAACAGAAGACTTCCCGGATGATTATTTACTTTATGATCGTTGCGGTGATGGTGGCCTGCCTGGGTTTGTTCGGACTGGCTGCTTTTTCAGCCGAATACAGGACAAAAGAAATTGGTGTTAGAAAAGTGCTCGGCGCCTCCGTAGGTTCTGTCGCTGCATTACTTTCAAAAGAATTTATTCAACTCGTGATCCTCGCGATCGTAATCGCCCTGCCCCTGGGTGCTTATATGATGCAGAAATGGCTGGAAGATTTTGCCTACCAGATTCATTTCAGCTGGTGGATGTTTTTTGTATCCGGGACCGTCGCTGTGTTGATCGCCGGGATTACCGTTAGTTTTCATGCAATTAAAGCTGGCATGGCGAACCCGGCAGAAAGCCTGCAAACACAGTAAGCTTTCGGTTGGGATGGAAATCAATTTCTATTTCACCGGCGCACAGTCAATCATTTTTGAATTTCCTGTCATATCCTTAAAATGGGTGATTCGGAGATTCATTTTCACGATTTCATTTTTCCCCTCTGTGATTTTTATGAATTCATCCGGAGCCAGGTTTTTAAAAACCTGAATAGTACCAGAGCCGGGCCATACAATCTTCAACTCATCCACCTGTTTTGCCCTGCCGATCCCTATTTCCCTGCGTAGCGGGTTGGCCCCAAAACTTCCTCCCGAATTGACATCCATAAATACGGTTCTCTGTATTCCACTGTCAGTAAAACGAAGGGCGATGCGGGCGCCAATGGCCGAGCGGTTGGATTTAGTCCCTTCCAGCAGCACAGAAATCCAGCGGTTATCATTCTGCCCGGGATTGATGTAAAAATTGTTGAAATATCCGTCTCCGGGTACGGCACCACCCGATTTGATAAAAATATCCTGATCGCCGTCATTGTCGATATCCGCAAAGGCAACCCCATGCCCTTTCTGCAGGTTGCCCAAGCGGGCAGCGTTCGTTATATCGGCAAAATATTTTCCATCCACACTCTTGAACATTTTGTTCGGAACCAGCGATTGGAATTCGGGATTGCCCGTTCCCAAATACATGTCCAGCCATCCATCATTATCGATATCTCCGAAATTGGCTCCCATGGCATATACCGATTTGTCAAGGCCTGTTTGATGGGAAACATTACGAAATGTGCCGTCGTGATTATTTCTGTATAAATACATATGACTCGCGCCGGGTAAAGGGTGACCAACTGCTTCGGCAGCCACATATGCCGTGAGTAAATTCCGGTTTTTATATCCACAAACAAAAATATCAGGCCACCCGTCGTTATCGAAGTCCCAGAACCAGGTTGGAAAACTGATCGTGGTATCCAAATCCAGCCGCGCCTCATGGGTGGCATTCTCAAATTGCGGGGTTTTCCCCCTGATGCCCTTGTTCCTGAGCAGGATTTTATTTTGGTCAAGGGTGGAAATAATGATATCGGGCCAGCCATCGTTATTGTAATCGGATGAATTCACGCCCTTCATAAAAGCTGTCATCTCACAACCGGCTGCACGGGCCATATTGCTGAAGGTTCCATCCTGATTATTGATATACAATTCTGACGGATGAGGGAAATCGGAAGAAGAGGTTTCGTTACCAATAAATAGGTCAACCCATCCGTCATTATTGAAATCTGCCCAGGTGGCTGTCTGCGTGGGATTGAAAGACAAAATGCCGGACTCCACCGTCACATCTTCAAAAGTTCCATCCCCGTCATTTTTCAACATAGTATTGGGCTGCCTGCCAAACTCCGCGAGCCAGGCTCCCCGCAATACCAGGATATCCGTAAAACCGTCATTATTATAATCCGCCTGGATGAGGTTCAATCCGCCCTTGATTTTGCTTAAACCCGAAGCGACGGAACGATCTGAGAAACTGCCGTCGCCATTATTTCTGTAATAATGCATACCTTCTTCCAAACCCCAGGACGAAGTAATGATATCCAGGTACCCGTCATTGTCAAAATCATCAATAATAACACCACCTGCCATAGTTCTTGCACCTGCGATTTTCAGGTCGTCTGCCATATCCAAAAATGGTTTCACCTTAATGGCGGAGTCATTTGAATCAAGTCCCGGTATCAGCCATTTCGATGGAACTTTCGATGGGTATCCTCCAATCGTCATAAAGGCAATATTTAAAAACCAGCGATCTACGATATCGGTTGAATCTTTTTCCAATACGTTTTCAAAGAAACCAATGGCCTTCTGTGTTGCATATGGATCGGTATATACGCCATTGCCCTGTATGGGAAAAATGCAGGACTGTGAAGCATGATGGTTTAGACAATTATTTCTTTCTCCCAATCGCATATAGGCAAGTCCCAGCCAGGACATCACTTCTTTCTCCGACTGGCTTTGCGGTTCCCTGTCTAATTTTCTTTTCGTTTCCTCTAACAGGGTAATGGCTTCTTTTTCCCGTCCGAGCTTTACTAAGCAAACCGCCTTCTTGAAAAGAATCATGGTTTCAGGTAAGGGATGCGAGGGCAACAAAAGCAAAGAATCATAATAGGCAAGCTGTGCTGAACTGTTGTAGGGATTCTCCGGATTGTTGATTGTTTTTAAGCCGGTTTGATAGACCCTGTTTTTTTCCAACCGAAGGTTGTATTTTTTAAAACTGATGATTCCGTAGGAAGTCAGCAGGATCAGCACGGGTATCCCTAAAAGAGCCACCCTTATTTTTTTTCTCATAAACATTTTGGTAATGGAAGAGTGCTCCCGAAGTTAGTGGATTTTCCGGCTTATTTCCCTGTTGAATCCCATATATGAGGGTGCCGTTTAAATATATTATATATAAGGATGTCTGGCCTCGTGTTTAGCGGTTCTTTTAATTTCAAGGCGGTTCAGTTGGTGAAATATGCGATATTTAGGAACATCATAAACGGTTAGTGTCTTCTTCCATTGAATTTGACCGACATGAAAAAATTTATCCGCCGCTGGGTTTTGACCATGGGCCTGAGTTAAAGTGGCCTGTTCATGTTTTCCAGAGTCTTCGCCCAGGCACCCGGAACATTTCTGATTATACGGGATTCAAAAACCAACCTCTCACAGTCCGTTTCTGAAGCGAAACCACTGGATGAACTTTTTCTTATCGGAGTAAACGGAAAACAGGTTCAGGTCA
>DATCAO010000242.1:0-2575 GCA_036512575.1 Puia sp. | reverse complement strand
AAAATGCTTTCGCTTCATCAAATAAAGTTAAAGGATGAGGGGGATTAATGCAGTAGATTGTCTGCGGCCACGCAAAATATTCCATGATTTGAATAGTGGAACGAGCAATATATGGTCTGGGAACATGATCAATATTCCTTGAAAATATGATTTGCGTTCGCCTCATCCCAGATGATTTCCTACTGAAGTTTTAGGTCTGAAGCATCAAGGTTCCTGCCTTGCGCCTCAGGCTTTAAGCTTTAGCCTTTAAGCCTTGAGCTTTAAGCCTGTTTAACGTATTTTTGCAGTCCCCGCGGAGCCTGTCCGCCATTTTATTATGAAAGAATACAATCGCATCCTGGTTACAGCTGCCCTGCCTTATGCCAATGGCCCCGTTCATATCGGGCACCTGGCGGGATGTTATATTCCTGCAGATATATACGTCCGTTTTCAAAGAGCCCGTAAAAAAGATATTCTCTTCGTTGGTGGAAGTGATGAACACGGCGTGCCGATCACCATCCGGGCCATGAAGGAAGGAATTACACCGCAGCAGGTCGTGGATAAATATCATGCCCTGATCAAAAAAAGTTTTGAAGAGATGTCCATTTCCTTCGACATCTATTCACGCACTTCGAGTGCTGTTCACCATAAAACCGCATCAGACTTCTTTAAAAAATTATATGACGATCATATTTTCGAAGAAAAAGAGACTGAACAGTATTATGATGAATCCGCCAAAACCTTTCTGGCCGACCGTTATATCACCGGTACCTGTCCGATCTGCGGGAACCCCAATGCCTTTGGCGACCAATGCGAACGTTGTGGCTCTTCCCTGAGTCCGGAACAACTCATTAATCCGCGAAGCACCCTTAGCGATGCCATACCTGTAAAAAGAAAAACCAAACACTGGTATTTTCCTTTACAGCATTATGAATTATTCCTGAAAGAATGGATACTCAACGGCCATACGGAATGGAAGAACAATGTGTATGGTCAATGCAAGAGCTGGCTGGACAACGGCCTGCAACCCAGGGCCATGACGCGCGACAGCAACTGGGGAATCAAAGTTCCCCTTCCGGATGCCGAAGGAAAAGTTTTATATGTCTGGTTCGATGCGCCCATTGGATATATTTCGGCAACCAAGGAACTGACACCCAAATGGGCCGACTACTGGCAGCAGGCCGATACCAAACTGGTACATTTTATCGGCAAGGATAATATTGTATTTCACTGCATCATTTTTCCCGCCATGCTCAAAGCCCATGGCCACTACGTGTTGCCGGACAATGTGCCGGCCAATGAATTTTTAAATATCGAAGGGGAGAAAGTGTCTACCAGCCGCAACTGGGCCGTCTGGGTCCACGAGTATGTGGAAGATTTTCCGGGTTGCGAAGACGTGCTCCGATATGTACTCTGCGCTAATGCACCGGAGACCAAGGACAATGATTTTACCTGGAAGGATTTCCAGGACCGTAATAACAGTGAACTCGTCGCCATTTTTGGAAATTTTGTAAACAGGACTTTCGTGCTCATGCACAAACTCAGTAAGGGGAAAGTTCCGGTCTGGCATGAAAAAATAAAAGATGCCGCTGATGCGGAGCTGATCAGGCAGATAGAACAAACAAAAACCACGGTAGAAAATCTGATTGACACCTATAAATTCCGGGATGCTCTTTACGCGATCATCGACCTGGCGAGGAAGGGCAATAAATACCTGCAGGATAAGGAACCCTGGAAAAAAGCAGGGAAGGAAACCACGCTTCCGGAGGATCAGGAAAAAATAGATAACTGTTTGTTCCTCTGTCTTCAGTTAACCGCCAATCTTTCCATCCTGATCAATCCCTTTCTTCCTACAACAGCTCGGAAGATGCTGCATATGATGAAAGTGGTAGACCGGATGCTGGACTGGGAACACGCAGGTAAAATAGATCTTTTAAAAACAGGATACAGCCTTCGCGCCCCGGAACTTTTGTTCAGAAAAATAGAAGACGAAGAAATAAAAAAACAAATGGATAAACTGCGTCAGCATTCGATAAAACCGAATGGCTCTGCTGAAATGGCTCCTGTACCGGTTCCCGAAAAAAAGGCGGAAATTCAGTATGCCGATTTCGATAAACTGGAATTGCGGACGGGCATTATTCTTTCTGCCGAAAAAGTAGCCAAGGCCGACAAACTATTGAAGCTGGAAGTGGACATGGGTGTTGAAAAAAGAACCATTGTTTCCGGCATTGCGCTGCATTTCCGCCCGGAAGATATCATCGGTAAACAGGTGGTGGTCGTAGCCAATTTGGCTCCGCGTAAGATGAAAGGTATAGATAGCAATGGCATGATCCTGATGGCTGAAGATTCCGGAGGAAAACTAATTTTTGTAAACCCTGATGAAAAAACTACCGCGGGTTCAGAAGTCAGGTAAACGCATGCAGTAATCCGCGGCAGGTTACGAATAAAAAACAGATCTCATTATGAAAAGGATCATCCGTAAGGTAGCCGTTTTGGGTAGTGGCGTGATGGGTTCCCGTATAGCCTGCCATTTTGCAGGAACCGGTGTGCCCGTATTATTACTGGACCGGGCGCCGACCGAACTGACTGAAGCGGA
>DATCAO010000241.1:0-9255 GCA_036512575.1 Puia sp. | reverse complement strand
GTTTTGGCGATCATCGCATTGGGGAAGCACATAAAATAAAAAATACCAGCGATCACGGACAGGGATGGGGAAATAGTATGGACTGGAATTTGTTGGGTGACTATCTGCCGGAAGAAAAGGCGTAATGCGTACGGCTTAAAGCTTAAGGCGTAAGGCATAAGGCCAGGCGATGTATTCAGAGTTTCCAATCACCGAGGTATACACTTTCGGATTGCCGGCTGCGGTCTGCAGCATTGAAGGCGGCGTAGACATGGAGGCTTTTCCCATATCATAGGCAAACATCGAAAAGACCCATTAATGCAATTGACGTGTCTGCTCGGTTTTGTTCAGTTTTTTGCATTATTGTTAAGGTAATAAAAATATAACAAACAAGGAAGATAACCAGTTAAAAAACAGATAATATTCCTTATCTATACCTGTTTTATATCTGTTTTATCCGTCTTTTATCCCTGTTTTATATTTAAAAAACCCAGAATGAGTCCTCGCGAGATCCTCATCCGGAACCTGAAACCGGGGATAACCGCGAATGCTCTGGGCTAGTGGTCAATCAGGAACGGGGGTTGTGGACAGGCAGGGGATGGAGGCCAGGAACGGGCGAGATACCAAATGGATTCCGTTTGTTTGAACCGGTTGAGAAGCTGACCCGATTCCGGTTCAGACAGCAACGTTTCATTTAACCTCATTTTCTGTTATTAAATCGACAGCCCGTAAAATTAAAAGCGCGCCCGGTCGTTGTACATTATTGTCTGTACAATGTGATTACTTATGCGCGTACGGTTATTCATGCTCGTTATTATGATTTTTTCGGTGATGGCCTGCCTGGCCGGGCCGTCAGCTATATATACTTCCCCGCCTATTTTCCATGAAAGCCGCGGGCTCAGCCTTGGGGAGGTTACCGAAACTAAAGCGGGGATTCCTGCGACTACAATAGAAGACCATGCGATTACAACGGAGGTCTTGGCGATCACGGCTGCGATCCGGGCTGAAGGAAAATATGATCTTCGCGAGCCCAGGAGAAGATCCACAAGAAAGGTGTATTCAAGAAGAAGGACGAACAGACGTTGGAAAAAATACCTGCATATAAAATCAGAGAAGGCCAGGCCTGTGGTCAAATTGAAGGTCCCGGCGAACGGAAACCTGATTACCGCTGTGGCGATGACGGGTAATATCGAAAAAAGGAAGGGTCGTCTTCCATGGCCCGTCTCATCCGGCACCGTTTCCATGCGATTTGGTTTGTATGAAGTGCTCAAAGGAATCAATCATAATAGTATCGGCATTACCATTGAAACGACTCCCGGAGTCCCGGTCACTGCAGTATTTGGAGGATATGTATACAGCATATTTACTGTTTACGACCGACCTGTTGTGATGATCCGTCACGGGAAATTTTTCACTACCTATTCCAACCTGACTGCCGTCGGCGTCTGCAAGGATGAGCCGGTGACCACAGGACAAATTCTGGGTACCGTTGCGGAAAACGGGCAGCTTGATTTTATTATTTCTGATAGAAAGGATAAATATTTTGATCCGGAAAAATGGCTGAAAAAATAAAAACTCCTGCTGCACGAATGCAGTTCGCTTTTACAAATAAATGAAAGACCGATCTCCCGGCCCAGCACAAATTGAAAGCGGCCGATGGAAGTGGCGATCCCGGATTGCCAATAGCTGTGGTCTCCTGCAGCCTGTTAAGAAAGTTCTTTTGCAAAATCACATATATAATAGCGCGGACCGCCTGGCATTTTATATCAACCATTTTTTGGCAGCACAACGATGAATTCAGTCCCCTCTCCTTCGCGGCTGTCTATTTTTATTTCACCGCCATGGGCTTTTACAATATCATAACTTAAAGATAGTCCCAATCCGGTGCCCTGGCCGGCGGGCTTGGTGGTGAAGAAGGGTTGAAATATTTTATCAGCTATTTTTTGCGGAATACCGTTTCCATTATCGCTGACACTGATTTCAAACTTGTCTCCTGTTTTTCTTGTGGTCACGGATACTTTCGGTTCGTAACCATCCGGCTGTTGTTTCTTTTTTTCTGCTACCGCATAAAAGGCATTGTTGATCAGGTTGAGTAGCACCCTTCCGATTTCCTGGGGCACGATGTTTATTTTATCCAGGGTTGCATCAAAATCGGTTTGCATAGTTGCATTAAATGTTTTGTCTTTGGCTCTCAATCCGTGATAGGCCAGTCGCAGATATTCTTCCGCTAGCGCATTGATATCAGTGGGTTCTTTGGCACCCGAATTGTTGCGGCTGTGCAGCAGCATGCCTTTCACAATCGCATCCGCGCGCTTGCCATGGTGATTAATCTTCTGCTCGTTTATCTTTATGTTGTCCATCAATTCTTCCTCCAACTGATCATTCCTTTCTGCCTTAGGCTTTAAGCCTTCAGCTTTTAACTCCTCTATCAGTTCGGTATTCACATCACTGAAATTATTTACAAAGTTCAGGGGGTTTTGGATCTCATGGGCGATGCCGGCCGTGAGTTCGCCAAGAGATGCCATTTTTTCTGACAGGATCAGTTGCGTTTGTGTTGACTTCAAATCTTCCAGGGATTGTTTGAGCTGGCTGGTGCGGTGTGTGATTTTTTCTTCCAAAACGAGATTCTCCCGTTTGAGGGCCTTCGCCCGGTAATTCACAAATGCCCATATGGCGGAGGCAACCAGCACCGCATAAAAAACATAGGCCCACCAGGTCAACCACCAGGGAGGCGATATGGCGACGACAATGGTTTGTTCTCGTGGATTCCATACGCCATCGCTGTTTGCAACTCTTACGTGGAAAGTATAAGTGCCTGGAGAAAGATTGGTATAGGTGACTTTTCGTTGTGTGCCGGCCTGTATCCATTCTTTGTCATATCCATCCAGCTTGTAGGCGTATTGATTGAGTGCAGAGTTCTGGTATTGGAGTCCGATATAATTAAAACTGATCCTGTTTTCATTGTAATGAAGATCGATTTTGTCTTTTCCAAATGTGCGAATCAGGGAATCCTTCTGTTTGTCTGATCCGGCTTGCATTCCAGGAATTTCTATCGATTCAATATGCACGACGGGAGTAACGGTATCCCGTTTCAGATCTGCCGGATCAAAAACCATGAAACCATTATTACAGGGCAGAAAAAACCGGCCATCCCGCGTTTTAAAGAAATTGTTATTATTCTCAGGCTCTTCGGGTAAACCGTTGTTTACAGTAAGATGAGTGATTATGTTGGTTTGAGGATTCAAAATAGATATTCCTCTTTGAGAAGCAATCCATACATTATTTTCATCATCTTGATTTATACCAAGAGTGCCCTCATATAATAATCCGTCTTTTTCGCTAAATTTTTTGGATTCATTGGTTTTACGGTCAAAAAGAAATAACCCGCTCTCATGGGTGCCTGCCCAGAGATTTCCTCCACTGTCTTCAAAAATATTGGATAAAGTCATGAATCCGGGTGACTGATTTTGATAGGAAGTAAAAGTTCCTGATTCACGGTTAAATTTATTAAGACCGCCCATATTGGTGCCTATCCAAAGAGTACCCTGTTTATCTTCATAAATAGAAAAAATAAACGCGTCGTCTAAAGCGTTATTATTTGGGGTATTTAGATCATTAATGATGAAAGGATATCGTTTAAATTTATTGTTTTGCTGATCAAAACTGCAAAGGCCTCCACCAAAAGTTCCAACCCAGAGTATGCCTTTTTTATCTTCGTAAATAGTAGTAACGCTGTCACTGCTTATAGATGTGGAATCATTTCTAATGCTTCGGAAATTTGTGACTGAATGGGTTTTGGGATTATAACTGAATAATCCTTTTCCGATACTGTTGCACCAAAGATTGCCTTTCCTGTCTATTGCTACGGAACTAAAATGCCAGACAACCTTCTCTCCCTGATCATGTAACTGTTTAACGAGGGCAAAGGAATCAGTTGATGGATACCAATGAAATAAACCGTTTGTAGACCAAACCCAAAAGGTTCCGTCCTGATCTTCAGCAAAAGAAGTATAACCGCCACCCGGAAAATAATGGGGCTGACCGGGACTATTTTTATACACGGTAAACGCAGAACGTTTCTTATTTAACCAATTTATTCCCTGAAAAGCGGTTTGTACCCATACGGTTCCTGAATGGTCACAGAATAAATTATTGTAGCCGTTGTGTTGTACATCATCAGGGTTTTTCTCATTGGGTTCATATTGGGTAAATCTTTTGGCCTCTGTATTAAATATAAAGAGCTTGTTGCTATTCCCGCACCAAAAATTGCCTGATTTATCTTCAGTAAAAAAGAAGATTGCTTTTTCCCAGTTCTTTGCACTTTTATCATTTATAGCATAATTGCTAAAGGATAAGGATATCGGATTGAAAGCTGACAATCCAATGAACGTACCAAACCACAAACGGCCCTTCGAATCTTTTTGTATTGCAAAAACAGAATCACATCCTAAACTGGTTGAATTCCCGGGATTTCGGCGGTAGGCCTGCACCGTATTATCAGCTTTGTTATATAGCCAGACACCCTGACCTTTAAAACTCGGTTGATCAAACACACTCATCCAGATCATTCCCGGATTTGCAGTATCCTCTGTGAGTTTGTCAAATCTTTTCTGTTTTGAGGAATCGGGTGATGCGAAATGGGGAATAAAATGATCGTCTGCAGCTGAATATTCATAAAAACCATTGTTGGTTCCAATCCACATCTTCCCCTTGCTGTCTTCCAAAAAACACAAAATGAACGAGGCATTAATGTAATAGTTGCCTTTTTCTGAATTACCAAATCTCCTGAACTGGTTTTTTTTAATATCAAAAAGGGTTAGATAGCTTTTGTCAAGTGCGCCCAGTATCATCCAAAGGTTGCCGGCCTGGTCATCCCGCATGTATAAAATCTGGCCTTTACTCAGGGTATTTTCATCTTTATCATTATGGACATAATGGTAAAAACTGTCTGTTTCGCGGTTGTAACGATATAGTCCGTTAATCGTGGTTCCTACCCACAAGCCCCCGGAACGATCCTCATAAATAGATGAGACAGAAGCCTTGTTAGGATCGGCTTCGCCAAATTGATACACGCGGGTGGCATAACCATCATAACGTACAAGGCCGCCTTGTGTGCCCATCCACATATAACCTTCCTTATCCTGCAGGGAGCTCGTAATTATATCTTCGGGCAGACCATTCTTTACTGAAAGCCGGTTGAAATGGTATTCGGCGGGTTGCACATGTTGGCAAAGGCAGATAACGCTCTGATGCAACAACAAAAAGAGAAACAGAATTTTTTTCATGCAGGCTGGCCCCGCCTTCATCATTTTAGCGGAAAGGGTTATTCTGAAGTTAATGATTTAGCCGCAAAAGGCATTATAATTTACTGATCAGGGCTTCATTATATACTTTGCTACCAGGCTCCCGGACATTTTTGGGTATCCCGGATCAATGACTGACTACTTTTCTTGCATACAATGCCTGAACATGTCGCGCATTATCGCCTTCCAGTTTTTCAATGGCCTGGATTTGTTCGGGGGAAGCTTCCAAAATACTTTTCTTCACCACCCAGGTTACCGTTTCTGAATACGGAGGAGTAGTCAGTGATCCCTTATACGTAAAATATCCGGCCGGTGCATTTTTCGGAATGGTGGTGAATAAATCTTCGAAACGAACGGCACCGGCGGGCAAGTCATCCTTTCCTTCTTCGCGGGGAATTGTATTCAGAAATTCTTTGATGAATTTATTTTCACGGCCCATCTTAAATAAATATCCGACAACAAGGAAATGCGGATTATTTGGATTGGCGGAATCCTTTAAGACGTTCACGATATGCATCTCCATGGGGAAGGTGACTCCATCGATCAGGTGTTCAGAAGGCGTATGAAAATGAAATTGTTTTGATAAATACGTTTTTCCACCGGCGAGGGCTGTACTTCCGTCTTTGAAATCCAGCTGCACGGTATGTCCCAGATTTTCAACCGCCGTCACAAAACTCCTGAACCTGATCTGTACTTCGGGATTGCTGTCCGGTACTGCACTGTCAGTGAGAATGTTTACTGGTGATTGCACCAGTTTGTCGTCGTACCTGGGCATCGCATATCCCTGTTCTGTTTTGGTTGTTGCATCCGGCGCTTCCGACTTCACTTCGTTGCCGCCGGTAACAGGTGCTGAAATTGCGGTGTCGGTTTTAGTGCTGTCTTTTTGAATAGTTGGTTCGGTGGCCGTGTTGCAGGAAAATATCAACATAGACAGGACCGTGACGCCAACTATTCTTAGCTGCGCAGGGTTGCTCATGGCGTTTCAATTTAGATGTGAAGGTAGTCATTCACCGGGTGTGGCTATTCCTTCATCAACACAATCTCATCCTCAACCTCTTCTATTTTCTTATTATTTTCAGCAGTCAGCGGCGAAGGACTGGTGTTGATGACTATTTTATGAATCTTTCCGGAAAACTTGTTATCCCCCTGTTTGTAATCATTGGACACCGCTGTTTCCCCATCCAGGCCCACGTCCACACCTTCATCTGCTGAATACAAAAAGGGTTGCGTTTTTGGGATGTTTCCCTCCGCCACTTTCTGGTCATCTACAAATAAGATACATTTTCCAGGACCGCCAGGTGTGTTGCCTTCAAATACAAATTCGTATTTGATCACATGTTTCCCTGCAGCAACCGTTTTGGGCGAAGCGATATTCGTTCTCTCCAATCCAAAATAATTGTACTCATGATGAACCTTGCCACCCTTCATATATAGCGACCAGCCTCCGAAACGGCCGGCCTGCGAAATAATCACACCGTTAGCGGAAGCATTGGGCAGATCGACATCAGCCGTGATGGTGTAAGAGCGGTTTTTTGTATTGATGAATACATTTTCCATTATTCCCGTCATGCCTTCATAAACAGTCAGCGAAGTACGCTTGCCCATCAGGTCCGGCCGCCCGGCAATGGATGCATCGAAACGTTCAACCCTCCGGTCATCAATCGGGAACACATGATTTTTTTTCGCTTCTTCAAAAAATATTTGCTGCAATTCTTTTAATTTTTCCGGATTCTGTGCGGCCAGGTTATGTGCCTGGCTGAAATCTTCATTCACGTTATACAATTCCCAGACATCATCGGTTAACGGAATATTTTTTGTCATCAGCCAGGGAATGGAATGTCTTGTACAGGCCACCCATCCATCGTGATAGATGGCACGGTTGCCAAACATTTCAAAATACTGGGTGGTATGACGGGATGCCGCATGGGCACTGTCGAAGGTGTACATAAATGATACGCCGCTGAATGGTATCTGTTCTGTGCCATTTACGGATTTTGGAAAAGGCAGACCGGCTGCTTCCAGTACTGTGGGTGCGATATCCACCGCGTGGGTGAATTGTGATCTGACTTCGTTTTTTGCTTTTATGCCATTCGGCCAGTGTACCACCATGCCATTTCGGGTTCCGCCGAAATGTGAAGCGATCTGTTTGGTCCATTGGAATGGGGCATCACCTGCCCAGGCCCAGCCGATTGCATAATGAGGAAACGTGCTGGGGCTACCCCAGTCGTCAATATGGTTCATCATCTGTGAAGCATTGCCAATAATTCCGCTCAAAGCCATCATTTCATTATAGGTTCCTTCGGGTCCGCCTTCTGCGCTGGCCCCGTTATCACCCACTACATACAGGAAAAGGGTGTTGTCCATTTCTCCCATTTCTTCCAGTGCAGTTACAAGCCTGCCTACTTCATGATCGGTATGTTCTGCAAATCCGGCGAAGGTTTCCATCTGGCGCGCAAATAATTTCTTTTGTTCGGGAGTTTGATCGTCCCACGCAGGGATTTCCTTAGGTCTCGGAGTCAGCTGTGCACTGGCAGGAATGATGCCCATTTTTTTCTGGCGTTCAAATGTTTCCTGTCTTAGTTTATCCCAGCCCTGATCGAATTTTCCCTTATACTTTTCTATATATTCTTTTGGTGCATGATGTGGGGCATGCGTGGCGCCTGTGGCAAAATACATAAAGAAGGGTTTATCGGGCGTAAGGGATTGTTGTGCATTCACCCAGTTGATCGCCTGATTGGTCATGTCTACCGTAAAATGATAATTGGGGTCATGGGGAACTTCCACGCGGATCGTACCATCATAAACACCGGGTGCCCATTGATTGGTTTCACCTCCGATGAACCCATAGAATTTATCAAATCCCGAATGCGTTGGCCAGCGGTCGTAGGGTCCTGAAACAGAAACCTCCCATGGGGCGGTTTCATGATATTTTCCAAATGCTGCGGTGCTATAACCATTCAGGCGCAACATTTCAGCCATGGGCGCAACACTGTTCGGCCGCACGCCTGTGTTTCCGGGAAATGCTGTAGCGAGCTCCATAATGGCACCCGCATTATTCAAATGGTGGTTGCGGCCGGTGAGTAATGCAACACGTGTGGGGGAACATAAAGCTGTTGTATTGAAATTATTGAATTTTAAACCGGTCGCGGCAAGTTTTTCCAGGGTGGGTTCATAACAGGGACCTCCAAACGCACTGGACTGACCGAAACCCTGGTCGTCGATTAAAACCACCACGATATTCGGCGCCTTAGCCGGGGCTTTAATTTCAAATCGTGCAGGTGCTTTTGCATTACGGGCATCCAGCGTAGTATCATCCGGATATACCGGTTCTTTGATCGGGAGTGTTGTGCGATCCAGTTCGCCGGCAACTACGGCGGAATCTTTTGTCTCGATTGGTTTATTCTGCTCACATCCGCAAAAGATAAACAGCAGGAAAACGACAGATAGATTTAATAGAATGGTTTTGATATTCATTTTGACAATATGTATATGAGTAAATAATCGCGGTGTCATATTATTGGCTCCCTAAGACATCGTAATATACGGTAACATAAAATTATTAGTTTATTACTGAAATGTATCCAACACCCGGGAAAGATATTATCCCAGCATTTTATACAGGCCCTCTTTCTCAAATAGTATTCGGCCCAGTTTTAAGTCAGACCAGCCTTCTTTCAACTGGTATGTAAAAGCGGGAATGTTGTTTCTCAGCCCGCATTCGATATAACAGGTAGTGACCTGATCATTCCGGATCGGATCTATATCTTTCAGCTGGTGCAGGTGCGTGGAGATGATAAATAGTGAATTCGGGAAATGCACGAGCCCCTTGATGGTGGCCGTGCTGATTTCTAATGCGTCTTCGATATTGGTTCCGCGGAATAATTCATCGAAAACGGCGAAACATTTTGCACCGCTCAATGTTTCGTTCAGCACATTTTTTAAGGTGATGATTTCCGACATGAAATGACTGTAA
>DATCAO010000240.1:0-6432 GCA_036512575.1 Puia sp. | reverse complement strand
AAAATACTGATAAGCAATTTAACTGCGGATTTCGCCAAATCAGATGAGGGCCTGGTTTTCAAGCCAATGTCCGGAGCTTTCGCTCCGGGGTAAGTCTTTTCCAAAACCTGGCGGAAAATCAATGTCAATTCGGCAGACAATCAACGGGTTAAACTTATTGTTTGAGCACTTTCCGAAATCTGGTCAATTTTATCAGGTTAAGTCAAAAAATCCAAAACCACTAAAATTTCGTATTTCCTGGTGATTTAGAGTGCCTTTTAGGAAAAACGGGTTTATGAGATGGATACTTGTTTTAATTCATTTTATTTTTGGACTGGTCATCTCCGTTCATGCGCAGGAGATAAAGGGAAATATTGTAGACCTCGTTTCCAATCAACCAATAGAAGGCGTTACTGTTTATTTATCGCCGAATAATATTTTTGTTACGACTGACGCTGTCGGGAATTTCATGGTTACATCTGCGCGAAACATAAGCAGTATCATGTTTTCGGCAATCGGATATAAATCAAAAACGATTCCGCTAAAGGAATTTGAAAGCAACAATAATAGAATTTCCCTCAATCCGCAAGCCATAGAGTTGAATGCAGTGACAATTTCCCCGAAAGCGGGGGAACAGTTCCAGGCCATCAGTAAAATTGATATTTCACTCCGGGATATCAGCAATTCCCAGGAAGTACTGCGTCTTGTACCGGGTTTGTTCATCGGTCAGCACCAGGGAGGTGGCAAAGCGGAACAGATTTTTCTTCGCGGTTTCGATTGCGATCATGGAACAGACATTAGTTTAAACACTGACAATATGCCCATCAATATGGTTTCTCATGCGCATGGTCAGGGGTACGCTGACAGTCATTTTATTATACCGGAAACGATCGGAACGTTACATTTTAAAAAAGGTCCTTATTATGCAGATAAGGGAGATTACTGTACCTCAGGTTATGTTGATTTTCATACCGTAAATTCCATCCCATATAATACCGTTAAAATTGAAGGAGGCATGAAAAACACCTTCCGTTTATTGGGAATGTTCAATTTACTGGGTGAAAATGCAAAGAATAAACAGCAGTCTTGGTATGCAGCAGCAGAATACCGTTACACCGACAGTTATTTCAACAATCCACAGCATTTTAACCGGTTGAACTTTTTTACAAAATATTATGGCCGGGTTTCAAAGAATACCTGGTTAAATTTTTCTGCCTCCACTATGTACAGTAAATGGAATGCTTCAGGACAAATCCCGGATCGTGCTGTTTCAGAAGGAATCATTGGATTTTATGGCGCCTTAGATCCTAACGAAGGCGGAGTAACTTCCAGAACCAATGCGAATGCACAAACACTGACCACCCTTGGTAAGGGGGATGTAATTAAAAATCAATTGTATTATTCGTATTACACGTTCGACCTACATACCAATTTTACCTTTTATCTTTTTGATACAGTAAATGGGGATGAAATCCGACAAAGAGAGTCGAGGAATTTATTTGGTTATAAGGGCAGTTATGAACATGTAGGATATATCGGTTCAGCCAGGCTAAGTTCAGAAGTGGGTATTCAGTTTCGCGGAGACGCGACGAATAATTCTGAGCTGTCTCATACTAAAGACCGCTATATTTTATTAAACAATATAAAACTCGGGAATATCACTGAATTTAGCGCCAGTACGTTTATTAACGAAACGATTCGCCTCAATGAGCAATTCAGTATAAATGCCGGTCTGCGTTTCGATCACTTTTATTACAGATATAATAATAAACTGGCCTCGGATACGCTGTATCCGGGGAGAGGCTTATACAAGGTCAATGATCACAGCCTCAATCCTAAATTGAGTTTCTATTATAGTCAAAATGAAAACCTGCAATTTTATTTTAGTCTCGGAAAAGGATTTCATTCCAATGATGCACGATCTGTTGTTGCGGCGAAAGGCGATTTGTCTTTACCCGCTGCTTATGGTTCAGATCTGGGGATGGCATTTAAACCCGTCAGGAATCTGATCATCAACACTGCGCTCTGGTATATAACCCTGGATCAGGAAAACGTATATGGTGGTGATGGAGGTACGGTGGATTTTAGCGGAAAAACGAAAAGAGTGGGCTTTGATTTCTCGGCGCGGTATCAGCCTTTAGAGTATCTGTTTGTTGACCTCGATTTGAACTACGCGTATGGGCGGTCAGTAGATAATCCTAAAAGACAGAATTATATCCCTTTGGCGCCGGTATGGACAAGCACAGGAGGAATCACCTATTCCAGGCAGGCTGGGTTTAATGGAAGTCTTCGTTATCGTTTTATGGGTGACCGTCCCGCAAATGCATCTAACAGCTTGACAGCCGTTGGTTATTTTGTAACAGATTTCGTTTTGAATTACACTGAGAAAAATTATGAGATTGGTCTTACGATCAATAACGTACTTAATTCAAAGTGGAAAGAAACCCAGTTCGATACCGTAACCCGATTGAAAGGTGAAGCTGCCCCGGTGGACGAGGTTTGTTTTACACCCGGCACCCCATTAGCCGTGAAATTGAGCTTCAGTATATTCTTCAAGTAATTCGCGGATGAAAAAGGATATGTCTTATTCAGCAACGCAAAAACTTGTCGCTGATCAATAAAGTCATTTATCACCCCGAAAATTAAGGCTCAGATTTAATTTTCATTGATTTCAGTCAAGTATTTTTCATGCCGTGCGCGAAATTTCAGCTGTTTTTAAATTCAACTATTAAGGTAAAAAGTTTGAAAAATAGAAAAACTTTTTATATTTGGTCGCCTGCAAACGCAGGCAGGATAGACAATGAATAAAAAAGAATTGTTTAAGGAGAAGATTGGGCAGGTAGCCATGAAGTGTTTTTCCAAATACGGTTTGGACAAAACCACACTGGATGATATTGCCAAAGAACTCGGACTGAATAAAGCTTCCCTGTATTACTACTATAAGAATAAAGAAGATATTTTTCTGGAAGTGGCCATCCGGGAAGGACAGGATTTCCTCTCCAGCCTGCAGGCGAAAACACTGGAAAAAAAGAATACCGAAGCCAGGGTCAGTTTCTATTTGCTGAAACGCATCAACTATTATAAGAATATTTTAAATATGAACCGGGTGTCAGTAGAGACCCTGCACAAGATGCTGCCCAAATTTTTTGAATTGTTTGATTCGATTTTGCGCGAGGAGGTTAAATTTTTATCGAAGATCATCCGGGAAGGCGTGAAAAGAAAAGAGCTGGTCAATGTGAATCCGGACAAACTGGCTTCCTGCCTGATCGCCATGAACGATGCGTTGAAACATCACGCTGAACATAAAGCTATTTTGAAAAACCAGGACGAGATCGATTACAGCCAGATTTTAAAAGAGATGAAATTTTTGCTTGCGCTGATTTTTGAAGGTCTGAATAAAAAATCAGTCAATAACTAGGGGATGACGGAAACATTGGAGGCTGTACATGAACTTTCGGAAAAGCGCGCCTATGTCCATAGCGGCGCTACCCGTAGTTATGCATTCAGGAAACGGCAGTTGCTGTTACTCCGGGATGCCATCCTGAAATACGAACCCGAAATATATCAGGCGCTTCACCAGGATTTGAAAAAAGCACAGGAGGAAGTCTATGCAGCGGAAATCGGCATGGTGCTGATGGAAATCAGAACAGCACTAAAGAATCTTCGGAAATGGACCCGCCCAAAACATGCCCGAACCAACCCGCTGAACTGGCCTTCTTCTTCAAGCATCATACATGACCCCCTGGGTGTGGTTTTGATTATAGCACCCTGGAATTATCCTTTCCAGCTTTTGTTCCTACCCCTGGTAGGCGCCATCGCCGGAGGCAATGCCGTTTTGCTCAAACCTTCGGAAAGCGCACCCGCCAGCGCCGCTTTAGCGGAAAAAATAATCCATGAAATCTTTCCGCGTCACTATATATCCATCGCCTGTGGTGATGGCGCTGCAGTGATACGGCCGATGATCCGGAATTTTAGATTCGATCATATAGTATATACGGGAAGCACGGCTGTTGGAAAAATGATTTACCAGCTGGCTGCCGAACAGCTGATCCCGGTTACCCTGGAACTGGGCGGTAAAAATCCTGCGGTCATTGAAAAGGATGCGGATCTGTGGATCGCAGCAAAGAAAATCGCGGTGGGCAAATTCCTGAATGCAGGCCAAACCTGCGTAGCACCCGACTACCTGCTGGTTCATGTTTCGGTTAAGGAAGAGTTCCTGATAAAACTACGCGAAGCCATTACCCTTTTTTATGGGGAGGATATAGCAACCAGCAGCAGTTATGGAAGAATCATCAATGGAAAAAGATTTGACCTGCTGGTAGACTTGCTTGCTGAAGGAAGAATCGTTTTTGGCGGCGGCCACGATCGCGAAAAATTATTCATCAGCCCGACAATTCTGGAAGAAGTTCCAGTGGATGCCGCGATGATGAAACAGGAAATATTTGGTCCCCTGCTTCCCGTATTCACTTATGAAACCATGGAAGACGCGAAGGCGATGATCGACGCGAATCCATCGCCGCTGGCATTCTACTTGTTTACCCAAAATAAACAAACAGAAAAGAGATGGCTGGAGCGTCTATCCTTTGGGGGTGCTTGTGTGAACAATACCCTATGGCATCTGTCCAACCATCACCTGCCTTTCGGAGGCGTTGGTAACAGCGGCATCGGCGCTTACCATGGCAAACATTCTTTTTACCGGTTCACCCATGCGAAACCCGTAATGAAAACACCGGGCTGGTTCGACCCGGCTATTAAATATCCGCCTTTTGAAGGCAAAATGAAATGGATCAAAAAATTGATCCGGTAGTATTGAAAAATTTGTAAATGCTTTAATAACGATAAAACGATTGATGTCCATGAGAAAAATTATGTGCCTGCTTGTATTTGCAGCCCTCTTATTACACGGAACGAGCGAAGCCCAAACCGTAATCCGTGGTATTGTACATGATCAGCATTCTAAAGAAACTATACCCGCGGTCTCCGTTACGGTAGAAGGTCAACGCGAAGGCGCTTACACGGACGACAAAGGAAGATTTCATTTTACTGTTGATTATCCGCTTCCCCTGTCTTTACAAATATCCAGTATCGGTTTCGAAACCAGGCAGGTCCGGGTGACCAGCGCAAACGCTGAGCTGAATATTGAACTGACACCAACAACATCCATGGGCCAGGAAGTTGTGGTTTCCGCCAGCCGGAGTGAACAGAAAAAACTGACTTCACCCGTAACCATCGAACAGATCAGCCACAAAGACATCATCCATTCTGCACAGCTGAATTATTATGATATGATTCAGGGTCTCAAAGGGGTGGACGTTACCGTGTCCAGCATCGGATTCACTTCTGTGACCACGCGCGGATTTAATACCAGCGGCAATACCAATTTCACACAGACGGTAGACGGGATGGACAACCAGATGCCCGGACTGAATTTCGCGCTTGGCTCGGCCATCGGTCTTACGCAACTGGATGTGGACAATATTGAAATCCTCTCCGGCGCTTCTTCTGCACTATACGGTTCACGCGGCTTAAGCGGAACGATGGTGATGACGGGAAAGGATCCTTTTAAATACCAGGGCCTCAGCGTACAGATCACGCAGGGTATGAATCACCTGCGCAGTGCTGGCAGCGGCGATCCGGTAAGTCCCTCTCCTTATTATGACTGGACCATCCGTTATGCGAAAAAAATAAACGACAAACTCGCCTTTAAAATCAATGCGCAGTACACAGGCGCGAAAGACTGGGTGGCTACAGATACCACCAATAAAAACGGGGCGGGTACACAGTATACCGATCCCAATTATAATGGTGTGAATATTTACGGAGGAGCCACTTCAACCGATATCAATCCCTTCCTGCAGGGTGCCCTGATGCAGGATCCATCCCTCGCGCCGATTGTCAATCCGCTCCTGGCGAACGGACCCAACTATGTAGCGCGTACAGGTTACCAGGAGTATGGTTACCTCGATAACAATGCAACGATTTTTAAAGTGAATGGGGAATTAAGGTATAAAATTCAGCCCCGCCTCGAAGCCATTTTTTCTGGCACTTACGGAACCGGAAGTGTTGTATATACAAACGATACGCGCTACCAGTTAAAAAATTTCAAAGTGGGTCAGTATCGCGTCGAGCTGAGATCTGACAATTGGTTTTTCAGGGCATATACAACGCAGGAAAATTCCGGCAACACCCTGGTAGCAGGACCCACTGCACAGCTGATCAATGAAGCTTGGAAACCCAGTTATGATGCCAATACAGGCGATGGTTGGTATCCCCAGTTTACCGGTGCGCTGATCGGTGCACTGGCTGAGGGAGCGAGCCAGCAATCTGCTTTCTGGCAGGGGAGGCAGTTTGCCGATATCGGCATGCCTGCGATTGGGAGTGCCCAATTCAATTATTTGAAAGACAGTATTTCTTCCACACCGATTACCAGCGGCGGCACGGAGTTTCTGGACA
>DATCAO010000239.1:0-4960 GCA_036512575.1 Puia sp. | reverse complement strand
CCCATCTAAAATCCACCACCCATGATATTGGCAGCCATTGATATCGGGAGTAACGCAGCCAGGCTGTTGATCACGGAAGTGATTGAATCTGACCCGAAAGCAGTTTTTGAAAAGCTAAACCTCGTTCGTGTTCCGCTCCGTCTGGGTTTTGATGTTTTTGAAAAAAAGGAGATTTCGGAAAGTAAAACCTCCATGCTAATCAATACAATCAGGGCTTTTAAATATCTGATGGAAGCTTATAGGGTAACCAATTATAAAGCGGCTGCCACGTCAGCAATGCGCGACGCGAGAAATGGTCCGCTGATACTGGATACCGTTGAAACTGCAACCGGAATTCATATAGAAATCATCAGCGGCGACGACGAAGCCGCCTATATTTATGAGAACCATATCGCTGAAAATCTGAATTCAGAAAATTCTTACCTGTATATCGATGTGGGAGGCGGCAGCACCGAGCTCACCTGTTTTTCCGACAATAAACTGCGTTTTAAAAAATCATTTAATATCGGAACAATCCGGCTTATCAAAAACCAGGTTACTGAGGCACACTGGGACCAGATGAAAGAGTTTCTCAAGAAAGAAATGAAAACCATGGTCAAACACATTACCGCTATTGGCTCGGGAGGTAACATCAATAAGGTTTTTTCACTTTCCAAAAGGAAGGATGGGAAACCGCTACCCCTTGAATTGCTGAAAGATTATTATAAAGAACTTAATAGTTTTTCTGTGCCGGAACGCATGCGCCTTTATAACCTCAAGGAAGACCGGGCAGATGTAATTGTGCCCGCCCTCCAGATCTATGTGAATGTAATGCGCTGGATAGATGCTGAAGAAATCTTTGTTCCGAAAATCGGACTTGCCGATGGACTCATACAGGCACTCTACAGAGAACTCGGGTCTGGTACCCACGTTATACCTGCCTCCGGTGACCAGCAGCAGGTGATCAACTAAAACCTTCTACCTTTATATCACAACTTCCTTTCATGGCTCCAAAAAAAATTACGACCCACATTCTTCAGAACATGAAGTTAAGCGGGGAGCGGATTTCGATGATTACAGCCTATGATTTCTCTTTCGCGCTCTTGTTCGATCAGGCAGGTATCGATGTGATCCTGGTGGGAGATTCAGCATCTAATGTTATGGCCGGCCATGATACCACGCTCCCGATTACACTGGACCAGATGATTTACCACGCTTCGTCTGTGATCCGTGGCGTATCCAGGTCGCTTGTGATTGTCGATTTGCCGTTCGGATCTTATCAATCCAATTCAAAAGAAGCTCTAATATCAGCCATTCGGATCATGAAAGAAACCGGGGCACACGGGGTAAAACTGGAAGGCGGGGAAGAAGTCATGGAATCAGTAAAAAGAATCCTGGCTGCCGGTGTACCCGTAATGGGTCACCTGGGACTAACACCTCAGTCTATCTATAAATTCGGAACCTATACTGTCCGGGCTAAAGAAGAAATGGAGGCCAGGAAATTAAAATCAGACGCCCTTCTGCTGGAGGAGGCGGGCTGTTTTGCGATAGTCCTGGAAAAAATCCCTGCAATGCTCGCCAAAGAAGTGGCAGAATCTGTTAGCATACCCATTATCGGCATTGGAGCAGGTAAATATTGTGATGGCCAGGTGCTGGTCATGCATGACCTGCTGGGCATAAACACCGAATTCAAACCGCGCTTCCTGCGACAATATCTTAATCTGCATGAAACGATAACCCAGGCTGTGCAACAATACATCAGCGATGTAAAGAGCAATGATTTTCCAAACGAACAGGAACAATACTAATAATTCACGGGGCTTAAGTTGTTCAGTCTGCATTCAGGATTTCATACAATTGTAATTGGCTATCTGCTGTTCGCAAGCGAAAATACATAGATTTGCAGGTGCCCGTGGCCTTCATTTCAGCGACCAGTTTCACTTTATCATAAAACAACCTTTTAAGCTGTTTTTTCTCTTTTTGAATTCGGTTCCTGGCCGCTTTAAAGCCGGCGCCGTCTCCATCATTTGTCCTTTCAGCTAACAGAACCATATATCGATGATCATAATTGGACGAAACCAGATTCAACACCTGGCAGGAACAAATCCGAACTTCTGAAAGTGTCGATTTTGCGGTCATGGAACCTGATTTCTTTTCTATATTCAGTTGCGTTCCCGAATCCATTAATAAATGATTAAGCTTTTCAATTTGACGAGGATGAATAAGACCGGCACCAATGGGTCGGGAATATTTAGGTCCGGCCAAAACGCTGAGGGCGGCCAGAAATAAGAAAATTAATGCGGCGGCAAAGCGGATTAAAGGGTGCATGTCGGGGTATTAATCAAGTGAATAATAGGCCTTCGCGGATGATGGAGCTTGATTTGATACCGGATTTGAATGGCGGGAATAAAAAAAACCTGCGCATACAGGCTTTCAACGGATGGATGGGAATACAAAGATTGCAAAAAAAATCAAAAACCCATAAGCTTTTAGCGTATTTTTTCGGAAAATACGGTCTGATAGAATATGATTTGACATTAACAACATATTATTTATGGTAATATATGGTTATCTGGGTCCATATCCATAATTTGGTGCACTGCTTGTCATATCTCATGATATTGAAGATTTATTTGATCCGCTTATTTTAATACCAAAACCAAGATTTATGAGAAAATGGCTATTTGTTCTCGTTTTTCTGCTTCCTTCTGCTATTATTATCGCACAAACAACTGTTACCGGCAAAGTTACAGATGCAAAATCCGGTTCACCCATAACCGGGGCAACTGTAAGGGTCAGTTCCTCTAAAATCGGTACGACGACCAACGGCTCAGGGGTTTTTACCCTTCAGGTCCCGGCAAACGGGGTGCTCGAGGTTAGTTCTGTTGGATACAAAACCCAGTCTGTAAGCCCGGGATCAGCCTCCAACTTGTCGATCGCATTGGAACAAAACACAGCCGACCTGAATGAGGTCGTGGTTACGGGGAATCGCGGATATGCCCGCGTTAAAACAGAAAGTCCGGTACCAGTAGATATCATTCATCTGAATTCACTTGAACAAACTACCTCATCCCCTAATCTTGAATCCCAGCTCAATATGGCGGTGCCCTCTTTCAATTATAACAAACAGAGTGGCGCTGACGGTGCTGATGCAATGGATTTTGCCAGCCTGCGCGGATTGGGTTATGACCAGACCCTGGTATTGGTCAACGGCAAACGACGCCACTTGTCGGCATTTGTTTCCCAGTTTGGTACCCGGGGAAGAGGAAATGGCGGAACGGACCTGAATGCCATACCGGAAGCAGCAATTGACCGGGTAGAAATATTGCGCGATGGAGCTTCAGCTCAATATGGTTCGGACGCAATTGCCGGCGTTGTGAATATTATTCTCAAAAAAGATGTGAATAAATTCTACGCTGTGGTTGGTGTGAGCGGCTATAACGACAATCCATACAACACTTTATATAACGTTGACCCAAGCCAGTATTACACCGGTTCAAAAATTGACGGAAAAACCATCAAAGTGGACATGAACTATGGTTTTCCTATTGGGAAAAATGGTGGTTTCTTTAATATAGGAGCAAACTTCACATCTATCGGCAAAACGTTCCGGGCGCTCCCTGATACGAACTGGACAAGCAATCCGTATTCAAAAAAAGTCGCTCCATGGATCGCCGAATACCGTAGGGCATTCGGAGATGGATCCATTACTTCAGGAGGAGCCATGTACAACCTGGAAATTCCGATTGCAGGCACAAAAACAACTTTTTATTCTTTCGGAGGATACAATTATAAACATTCGAATGTTTACGCCTGGTCAAGGAATTATTACGATAACCCCCAAAGATACCCGACGAATGCGGATGGTAGTTTAATATTCGTTCCCGGTATCATGCATGTTTGGGACCCGACACCCGGACAATTGGATACCGCCAATGTATTTTATAACCCTCAGGAAGATGTGTATATACAGGATTTGTCTTTTGCAGCAGGAATAAAAGGTACTGTGGGCGATAATTGGGACTGGGATCTTAGCAATGTGACCGGTTATAATGATATGCATTATTATGGAAATAACACATTTAATGCAACCATGCCCAACCCTATCGCCCAAACACGTTTTGACGATGGAGGTTTTAATTTCCTGCAGAACACAACAAATTTGGATGTAAGCAAAAGATTTCAGTCGATTGCGAAGGGCTTCACCTTCTCCTTTGGATTTGAATACCGCTATGAAAATTATAAACTTTATCACGGCGAAGACGCATCCTGGAATGGATATCCACCCATAAAAAAATATTATCCAATTTTTGGTGACAGTCTCAACGTTGCTTCGGGCTCGCAGGGTTTCCCAGGCTTCCGGCCAACAGACGTCGCGAACGCAACACGCACAAATGTGGGTGGATACGTGGAAGGTTCAATGGATGTAACAAACAAATGGCTTGTTGATTTAGCTGTTCGCCTTGAAAATTATTCTGACTTTGGCTTTGTAAACACTTACAAATTTGCTACGCGCTATAAACTGACCGACAATTTCAATTTAAGAGGGTCAGTCAGCAGCGGCTTTCGTGCGCCTTCTCTTCAGCAAATCAATTTTAGTAATATAAATACCAACATTGTAAATAACCAATTACAATATGTATGGCAGGCACCTAACACCAGCGCGGTTGCGAAGGCAGCGGGTATCCCACCACTGAAGCAGGAGACCTCAGTCAATTACAGTCTGGGATTTGCTTGGAAACCAATTCATAATTTAACGGTTACTGTGGATGGCTATTTGATCACGATGAAAAACCGAGTCGTATTGACAGGACAATTTCCTGCCGACAATCCTGTGTTAGCTCCATTTATACCTCAGGTATCTCCGGCTATTAATTCAGTTCAGTTCCTGGCCAATGCCGTGAATACGACGAACAAGGGAATAGACATGGTGGTGGAGTATAATAAGGGCTGGGGCAACAAGGGAATAAAATTATTGTTT